>JAFRZQ010000149.1 GCA_017442465.1 Anaerotignum sp.
ACCTATATCGTCATAGTAGCCGCCTCTTTTTTTATTCCTTACCCTTCGCATCGGACGCTTTCCAGTTAATTGCCTTTTATAATCATAATCCCTAATTACGCTTACTATTACGGGCAAGAAAATTATGAGCAGAATCACGATTGATAGACCGATAATTATGATTATTTTATTCTCCATCATGTACCGCCTCTCCATCTAATCTGAAATATTATTATGTCTTGTTTCAATTATAGAAAAATTTATACCCTGGAAGTTTATTGTCGCTGCTATACCCATAAGAATTAGCATCCTTTATTACACACCCGTACCCATTTATCTTTTCCAATGCTTGATAGGTAGCATATTTTCCTATTGTCTGCATGCCGTTATAGAACTTATCACCTTCCGTAACTATTACAAGATGACAATTTCTGCATTGCCACGCACAACCTCCCCATATATAGCGTTCTCCATTTTTATATACCCATCCCCAGCCTGAAGAATACATCTTGTGGTAAGGAAGATCCCCACAGACCGAATGTGCTTTCAGGACGATTTTTTCCTTTTTTGTAAGATCATCCAAGATATTTATATGATATTCATTTCCTTTTTTATCGAAAATTTTCTGCAGCCCTTCGTTATGTTCATTCGTTTCAATCCCAACAGAACCACAATCTTCCATAACACTTTGAAATGCACCTAATTTCCCTTGGGCAACAGATTTTTCCCCTTCATCAAGAGCAGTAATATTCGCTGCTGAAGCATGTCCTACTGGCACCATTGCGACTGCAACTGCTAATGAAGCAATAACCATCAATGACTTTTTCATCTCAAACCTCCTGAAAACTGAACAATGTTTCTACGGTCGGTTTTTCTCCCCCAACCACTTGAAACATATCACAAAAAAACGCCTTTTCCCCCGAACTGGCGAAATCTGTATGGTTTATGGCGAAAATTGTAATAATCAAGGCAAAATATATGAAAAAGCCTGCCGAGGGATTCTCCCTGACAGGCTATGTCACTTCCATGAAAGCAATATGTACTGTTTACCTGTTATCAGAAATCAGGCACCGACTTTCTTTCCGAAATTTTTTCACATATGCAACCAAAACTTCCGCCTTGCCTTTGCTGCTTATCTTGATATGATTACTCAAATGATAATTTTCGACTCGCTTCTCTTCTTTTGGAACAGAAATACAGATAGTGTTCTGTTACTGCTACGGAGCAGATCAAAAAATACGACAAGGACTTTGACGGTTCATTATCTGACATGGAGTGCATTAAGCTCATCGGGATAAGCAAAAATACTATTTCTTTATTGTCATCAGGCATGTTGACATACAACATATATAAACAGATTGTGTTCATTTATCTTCTACAGATATTCTCATCTCAATGTTTGTCCTCCAAATCCCTGTTTATTATATACTATTTAGGCTTCTGCACTTCCGAATCGAAAAAAGCACTGCTTAGATGGATTTTCGCAATTCTGGGCTGCAAAAATATTCTGATAAAATAATATAAGAATACAATATTATAATCCCCCC
>JAFRZQ010000021.1 GCA_017442465.1 Anaerotignum sp.
ACAGGCGTTAAATACGAAAAAAAATATATATGAAGCAGCAATTACATTGGTGCAGGAAAAAGGATTTGAAAATGTATCTATTGAGGATATTACAACGAGAGCCAACACAGCGAAAGGGACCTTTTATTTGTATTTCAAATCAAAACAAGATCTGATTTATCATACGATTGATATGTATGATGAAATTTCTTTTCAGTCTTATGAAAAGGTAAAAGATTTACCAACATTTGAACAGCAGTTGGTACAGTATTTGTGTTATGCCAATGAAGAGATTTTGCTAATTGGAGAAAAAATTTTGAATGCTTTAATTGGATTGAATCTTACCCAAGAAAGAAAATTTGTTATTGCTGAAGGCAGAACAGTTTTAGAAGTACTGGGAAAAATTGTAGAAAAGGGGCTGGAAACAGGAGAACTTTCTATAGAACATTCCGCAGAATATTACATGGAAATGATTATTATTTTCATGCAGGGATTGGATTACTACTGGTGTAATGCGGAAAATGGTTTTGATTATGTAGAAGCCACACGGAGAGAAGCGTTAGTTTTTGCAAAAGGGTTAACAGCTGTATATGGAAATATGGAATGAATAGACAGAGCTTGTAGATACAAGCTCTTTTTTGTTGAGAAAAATCTGATTCAAACAAAATTGTATTGAAAAATAAACAATTATATTGTAAAATAATGAAAACAATTCACTGACTCAAATTCATTAAAATACGTTCGGAGGTGGTTTGAATGGAAAATGGATATTCATCTGTACGTAATCTGGGGGACATTAAAAAGAAATATACAGTGCCGGATCTGCGCTACATTGCAGGGCATTCCATTGGCATCATAGCGGTGGATTTGAAATATCCCAAATTGCCGGGGAATGTTGCCAATGCAACAACTTACGATTTTCCTGTGTTGTATAAAAAAGTGGAATTCAAAATAGAACAGCTTTTTGAAGGTGATCCAGCATTGAAAGAAACAATCATCAATGCAGCAAAAGAACTGGAAAAAGAAGGGGTGCGTGCTGTTGTAGGTGCCTGTGGTTTTTTTGCTAATTTCCAACAAGATGTGGCGGATGCCTTGGAAATCCCTGCATTTCTTTCTAGCATGGTGCAGTTGCCGATGATCAAAATTGGCCTGAAGAAAGGCAGAAAAATCGGCATAATCACTGCGTCCGGCGGCAATATTACGGAAAAAATGCTCCGAGATATGGGGGTGGCACCTGAAGACGTTTATGTGGAAGATATTGGCGGTTTGGATGGTTTTAAAACCATCCGCTATGAATACGAATATCTGGACAATGAAAGTATTGCGGAAACCGTGGTCGGTGCAGCAGAAAAACTTGTACGAGAACATGATGATGTAGGGGCGATTTTACTGGAATGCAGTGATATCCCTCCTTATGCTTATATGGTGCAGGATGCGGTGAACCTTCCTGTATTTGACTTTATCACCATGATTAATTGGGCACATTATGCAACAACGCAGAAACCTTATTATGGATATTTTTAAGAAGTTATTTGAAAAGGAGGAACAAATATGAAAGATTTAAGTTATCTGAAAGAAAAACCCATTGCTGTTCTGGGCGCAGGCGGTATTGGTAAAGCAATGGCAGCAGACTGTGTTCTGGCAGGGCAGGAAGTAATTCTGTGCGATTTGGAGCCATTTGCATCAAAAACATTGGATAATCTGAAGAACGGTTTCCGTTTTCATGGTAACCAGACAAATAGATTTGGTTTCTTCCGTGAAGGTGTTGCAAAATTTGATAAAGTAACAACATCCGTAGCAGAAGCGGTAAAAGATGCAGGTATTATTATCGTAGCATTGCCTGCTGTTGGTCATAAAATGTTCTTTAAAGAACTGATCCCACATTTGCAAGATGGACACATTATCCATATTTTCCCTGATAACTATGGCACATTGGTATTTCGCAAAATGATGCGCGAAATGGGGTGTGAAAAGAAAGTTGTTGTAGGCGGTTGGTCCAGTGCGCCTTATGGTAGCCGAATCGAATCTGAAGGTCCTTTCATGCTGCCTAGTACAAGAATCATTTATCGTGCTATCACTCTGCGTGGCGCGGCTCTTCCTATGACTGATCAGGAAGTTTTCTTGGAAAGTGTAAAATATATCGGTGCAATGGATGCTATCACAAATGGTCTAGGCCCTGTTGGTGGTTATACGGTCATGGATACAGGGTTCAGTAATGTAAATCCTATTCTTCATTGTCCTGGTGTTATTCTGGGGGTAGGTGCTCTGGAAAATTACGGTCTGATTTATGGGAATAATAAATACGATTTTTCTATTTATTGTCATGTTTACAGCCCTACAGTTTCCAAAGTACAGTATGCTGTTTATCAGGAAGAATGCAGGATTGCAGAAGCTATGGGTGTAGGTATTCAGCCATTTGCAAAAGAAGAATTCTTCTCCCGTTCCAATATTTTGGGTAGTGAATATATGGGTGAAGGTATGTATGTACCTTATGAAGAAGTGTATGAAATGGCACTGGGTACAGGCCCCTTCTCTGTTGACCATAGATATATGACAGAGGATATCCCCATTGGTTGTCATGTGTTTCATGAATTAGGAAAAAAATATGGTGTTGCCACACCTGTCATTGATTCTATGATCAATATGGCGAATGCGATGCTGGACAGAGATTTTTATGCAGAAGGTCTGAAGCTGGAAGATCTGGGCATTGGTCATATGAATAAAGAGGAATTGTTGGATTATCTGAATAATGGTATATATAAAGCGGAATAAATTCCATTACAGGAGATAAGAGGAAACTGATTTTTTGAAAACAGGCATATCTGAGAAAGATAT
>JAFRZQ010000150.1 GCA_017442465.1 Anaerotignum sp.
AATCTGATGATCAAAGTGGAGGGTGATGTGGACTGCCAGAATAAGAGCAATTATATCGGCAACATGGATTCCGGAGAAAGTGATTATTTCGAAACCACCTTCTCCCCCATCAATATTGGCGAAGTGCCTGTCAGCATCGTGATCACATACGAAGATCCCAGTGGGGAAACCATCGAGCAGCGCAGAGATCTTCTGCTGAATGTCATGGAACCCTTTATCCCTGAAGATATGGAGGGGGTGGAGGAAGATCCGCCCATGGACATGAAGAAAACTGCTGCAGGGGTTGGTATGCTGATCGTTCTGGCAGTATTGCTGGTGCTTTTCGTGAAAAAACAGAAGGAACCTCCTAAAAGTACGGGAGAAAGTGTGAGCGACGCAGAAGAACTGGAAGATGAGATCGATGATTTCATCGACGAATATGAAGATAAGGACGAAGAGGGGATGCCCTTATGAATAAAAAAGACATGATCGATATGGCCCTTCGGAATCTATGGAAAAGAAAGGTTCGAACGGTACTGACAGTTCTGGGCGTGGTCATTGGTACGGCTTCTATCGTTGTTATGGTTTCCATCGGTATCGGTATGAATAAAGGCTTTGCAGAACAGCTGGAAAGCTGGGGCAGTCTGCAGGTCATCAATGTTTATCCCGGCGGCGGGATGGTGTATGATGAGGCTACGGGCAATATGAAGCAAGAGACCAAGGAGGCAGAACTGAATGCCAAAGCGGTGGAAAGTTTCAAAGAGATGGAGCATGTGGAGGCGGCTTCTCCTGTCATCAATGAATATCTGTACTTTGCAGCAGGAAAATATGTGGCGGAAGCCAGTGCCATCGGCATTGAGCCGGGGGCCATGGAGGCTTTGGGCTACAAGGTAGAAGAAGGACGTGCTCTGACAGACGGCGACACAAAAAGTCTTGTTTTTGGCGGCGGTGTGGAATTTTTTGACCCGAAACTCAGTTGGGAAATGCGCTATACAACGGAGCCTCCGGCGGTGGATGTCCTGAATGAAAAAATC
The DNA here is from genome assembly GCA_017442465.1 of Anaerotignum sp. Taxonomy (GTDB): domain Bacteria; phylum Bacillota; class Clostridia; order Lachnospirales; family Anaerotignaceae; genus Anaerotignum_A. The sequence goes on from JAFRZQ010000150.1 coordinate 1,014, forward strand.
AGCGTGTCCTATGACTGGAATTATGGCACACGAAATGCGGATAAAAGCATCAAAGCCATCAAAATGGATGCGGTAGGCAAAACGTCTGCCGACGGCAACAGTTCCTGGTCTGTATTCATGCCGATCAAGGAGCTGGAAAAAATACAGAAAGCAAGACAGGAATGGGAAGAAAAGCAATATGGCAGTAATTCTTCCCGCAGCCAATCAAAAGAGTATAATGAAGTGCTGGTAAAGGTAGATGAAATGGACAATGTACAGGATGTGCAGCAGCAGATCAAGGATATGGGATTCCGCGCATCCAGCCTGACAGATCAACTGGAATCCATGCAGGAGACCACAAAAATGCTGCGGCTGGTTTTAGGTGCAATCGGTGCCATCTCCATGCTGGTAGCTGCCATCAGTATCACCAATACCATGGTCATGTCCATCTATGAACGAACGAAGGAGATCGGGATCATGAAGGTGATCGGTGCATCCCTGAAGGATATCCGCGGGCTGTTTCTGGCAGAAGCGGCATTCATTGGTTTCGCCGGCGGTGTCATTGGCATTATGCTAAGTTATCTGCTTTCGTTCATCGTCAATATGGTGGCTTCGGGACAAGGCAGTACCATGCAGTCGTCTATTCCCGTCTGGCTGGCTCTGGGAGCGATTGCTTTTGCTACCGGTGTTGGTATTGTGGCGGGGTATGTGCCTGCGAACCGTGCCATGAAATTAAGTGCACTGACAGCCATCAAAACAGAATAATGCTGCATAATATAAGAAAGATGCCCTGTTTTTCAGGGTATCTTTCTTTATGGGAAAGAATAAAGGAGGATCATTTTTGGGAGAATGAGAATGGAGAAGGCGGCGAAACAACCCGGCGGGATATTTTTTGACCAGATGGGTAAGAATCTTTCTGGAAATCCCTTGAAAAAGAATGTGAAAAGAGATATACTAATGTAGAATGTAAAAAAACTTAAGAAGGCGGAGGGAAAACGATGATAGAAGCAGTAAGCTGCGGCGGCATCGTGATATACAAGTGGAAGATCCTTCTGCTGTATAAAAACCAGAACGGCAGATATATGGGCTGGGTCCTTCCCAAAGGAACGGTAGAAGAAGGCGAGACCTATCGGCAGACTGCACTGCGTGAAGTAAAGGAAGAATCAGGTGCCAATGGTGAGATCATCAAGTATATTGGAAAAACCCAGTATACCTTCAAAGGCAGCGAAGATACTGTCAGCAAAACGGTACACTGGTATCTGATGAGTGCAAATTCCTTTTACTGCAAGCCGCAGAGCGAAGAATTCTTCGCGGATGCCGGCTTCTATAAATTCCATGAGGCATATCATCTGCTGAAGTTCAACGATGAACGTCAGATATTAAAGAAGGCATACTATGAATATAGTGAAATGCGCAAGAACAAAGAATTCTTGAGAAAAAAATTCGGTGAAAGCAAATCATAAAAAGCAAAAAGGAGAGATGCGATTATGAAAAAATATTTTGAAGCAGCGAATTTTGATGGTCTGAAAGACAGAATCATTATCCTGAAAGACGGTGAAGACAAAAAAACTCTGTTTGCTGTGATCGCTCTGGTGGCTGCAGTGCTGATCGCTGTTACAGTGGGCGTTGTTTACCTGCTGAAGACAAAAATGGATGATGAATATGAAGAAGATTGGGACTACGACTGGGATGATCTGGAAGAAGAGTTCTGCGAAGACGATGAATGCGAATGCTGCTGCACAGACAGCGATGTGGATGATTCCGTAAAAGTGGAACAGGCTTGATTTTCTAACTGAGTAAAAAGAGAGAGGGTGGGCAAAACCTGCCGGCCCTCTTTTTTTATGCATAGTGGGACAAAATTGATTTTGCGGGACAAAAGATAGCCAAATAAGGTGAGTGATAAATGATGGAACATACATTACAGCTGGTGAAAAAAATAGCACCGGACCTGACAGAAGAATTGATCAAACGGTATCGTGTGCTGAAAACGATACGGTTGCTGCAGCCCTGCGGACGCCGTCTGGTGGTGATTTCCCTTGGAATGACAGAAAGAACGGTACGCAGTGAAATTGAACGTCTCAGTGCTCAGAATCTGGTTCATGTTTCCAAGATCGGCATGAGCCTGACAGAAGATGGTATGGAAGTGCTGGAAGGGCTGGAAAGCATTTTCTCTGCACTGACAGGTCTTTCTGTTCTGGAGGAAAAACTGGCAGAAACTCTTGGTGCACAGAAAGTATATGTGGCACAGGGAGACAGCGTCGACAGTGAGCGGGCCCAGAAGGAAATGGGTCAGCTGGCAGCCAGAGTGCTGTTTGAAAATACAGAGGCCGACCTCAGGATCGCTATTGCCGGTGGTTCTGCCATGGCAGATCTGGTAGAAGCCATTCCGGAAGGGTTGGAGCAGAAAGCAAAAATGGTCGTACCTGCCCGTGGCAGCATTGGCCGTCGACTGGAGCTGCAGGCGGATACTCTGGCAGCAAGGCTGGCAGAAAAATTGCAGGCGGATTATCGTCTGCTGCATCTGCCGGATAATCTGAGCCCCCGTGTTCTGGAAGAAATGCGGAAGGATCCGGATATTGCCGACACCATTGAAGAAATGGAACAGGCGGATATCCTGCTGCTGGGCGTGGGCAATGCTCTGGAAATGGCGGAAAAACGCCATCTGGATGCATATATACGCAAGGAACTGGCAGAAAAAAACGCTGTTGCGGAAGCCTGCGGGTATTACTTTGATGGCAAGGGCAAGGTGGTTTATGAAACACGCTCTATTGGTATTGATTTCAATGAGATCGATCAGATGGACTGTATCATAGTAGTTGCCGGAGGCAGGAAAAAAGCAGAAAGCTTGCTTGCAGTCAGCCACAGCATTCCCAACGGTATTTTTGTGACCGATGAAGAGGCTGCTATGGAGATCTTGAGACTTGCAGGAAAGTGATTCTTATCGTATAATTATTTTGAGGGACGTTTTATGTCCCAAATAAACAGCATATACTATTTATAATAAAGGTAGTTTTTGGGAACGATAGGATATATGGCAATGGCCAAACAGAAAGGAGAAATACGGATGCTGAACAAGAAAACAGTTGACGATTTACAGGTAAAAGGAAAACGCGTGCTGGTAAGATGTGACTTTAACGTGCCTCTGCAGGATGGCGTGATCACAGATGAAAACAGAATCACAGCAGCTTTGCCTACGATCAAGAAACTGATCGCTGACGGCGGCAAAGTGATCCTGTGCTCTCACATGGGCAAACCTAAGGGCGAAGCAAAACCCGAACTTTCTCTGGCTCCTGTGGCAAAGAGACTTTCTGAACTGCTGGAAAAAGAAGTTGTTTTTGCGAAAGATGATAACGTTGTTGGTGAAAATGCAAAAGCAGCAGTTGCAGCCATGAAGGACGGCGATGTGGTCCTGTTGGAAAACACACGCTATAGAAAAGAAGAAACAAAGAATGAAGAAAACTACAGCAAGGAACTGGCTTCTTTAGCTGACGTATTTGTGAATGACGCTTTTGGCACAAGCCACAGAGCCCACTGTTCCACAGTAGGTGTAACAGAATTCGTGGAAGAATCTGCAGTTGGCTATCTGATGGAAAAAGAAATCGAATTTCTGGGCAATGCCGTAAATAACCCTGAAAGACCCTTCGTTGCAATTCTGGGTGGCTCCAAGGTTTCTGATAAGATCAATGTCATCAATAACCTGCTGGAAAAAGTGGATACACTGATCATCGGCGGCGGCATGGCTTATACATTTGCAGTTGCAAAAGGCGGCAAAGTCGGCAACTCCCTGCTGGAAGAAGATAAAGTGCCTTATGCACTGGATATGATGAAAAAAGCGGAAGAAAAAGGTGTGAAATTCCTGACACCCGTGGATACAGTGATCACACAGGAATTCAAGAATGATACACCTTTCAAAACAGTGCCTACAGGGGAGATCCCCGATGGCTGGGAAGGTCTGGATATCGGTGAAGAAACAAGAAAACAGTTTGCAGAAGCCATCAAAGGCGCAAAAACAGTTGTATGGAACGGCCCTATGGGCGTTTTCGAATTCGAAAACTTTGCAAAAGGCACAAAAGCAGTGGCAGAAGCTATGGCTGAAATCGATGCAACGACTATTATCGGCGGTGGCGACTCTGCAGCAGCAGTAAATCAGCTGGGCTTTGGCGATAAGATGACACATATCTCCACAGGCGGCGGTGCATCTCTGGAATTCCTGGAAGGCAAGGAACTGCCCGGTGTAGTTGCGGTGGATGATAAATAAGAAACAAAAGAAAAGAGTAGAAAATCATGGGGAGAAGGAAAACAGTGGCGGCTGTGCTTACTCTGGTTTTTTCCCTCTTTTCGCTATCTGCTGCTTATGGGGCAGAGGCAAAAGGGGGGATGGCACAGTTCCCTTATGTAAGCATTGAAAAAACAGCCGTAGATCCGGAAGCCCTGCGGGGGGAATATATAGCTGTGCTGATGTATCACCATTTTGCAGATCGTGATATGGGCAGCGGAAACGGAATGGTAACTTCGGTGAAGGAACTGGAAGAGCATCTGCGGTATTTTAAATCTCAGGGCTATCAGATCATCACACTGGAGAAACTTGATAGCCTTCTGAGGAGGGTAGAGTATGATTATACTCTGCATGGATCTGGCCTTGGTCTCAAAGAGAAATATTTGTGCATTACGATGGATGATGGATATTACAGTAATTATGAACTGGCATATCCTCTGTTCAAAAAATATCGCACACCGGCATCGGTGTTTGCCATCACAGATTTTATCACGGAGCAGACAGGACTGAAAAAATTCACATGGAAACAGGCGCAGGAGATGGATGAATCGGGATGGCTGAAAGTATACAGCCATTCTGCAGACCACATACCTGTGGAAGAAGGGCAGGAGGAAGTATTCCTTGCCTGTATGCAGAAAAGCGAACTTACTCTGGAAGAAAATCTGAAGAAAGCGCATGTGAAGGCCATGGCCTATCCCAATGGGCATTATACAGCGGAAGCACAACAACTGCTGGCTGAGGATGGCTATGTAATGCAGTTCACCATCGAAAAGGGTGTTATTACAAGAGAAACGCAAAGAAATGCAATTCCCCGCCTTACGGTAGAATCCGGTATGGATGGTCGTGATGTGGTACGAATGATAGAACTGGCTGCAGAGAAAGCCTTTGCAGCGGAAAGAGAAGGTAATGAAACATGAGAAAAATGATTATTGCAGGCAACTGGAAAATGAACAAAACGCCTCAGGAAGCTGCAGAATTCTGTAAGCTGATGAAAGATAAGGTTGCTTCTGATAAGGCGGAAGTGGTATTTTGTGTACCTTTCGTAGATCTGTACCCTGTTCTGGAAGAACTGAAGGGCACAGGCATCGGCGTTGGTGCAGAAAATATGCACTTTGAAGACAGCGGGGCTTACACAGGTGAAGTATCCGCACCTATGCTGAAGGAAATGGGCGTAGGCTATGTGGTTCTGGGCCATTCCGAACGCCGTCAGTATTTCGGTGAGACCGACGAAATGGTAAATAAAAAAGTGAAAAAAGCACTGGAAGCAGGCATTGTGCCCATCATGTGCTGCGGCGAAACATTGGAACAGCGTGAAGCAGGCATCACCATCGAATGGGTACGCATCCAGATCAAATGCGGACTGGCAGGCGTTTCTGCGGAAGATGTGAAGAAGGTAGTCGTTGCTTATGAACCCATCTGGGCCATCGGCACAGGCAAAACAGCCACATCTGAACAGGCGCAGGAAGTATGCCATGCTATCCGTGAAGTGCTGGCGGAAGTATACGGCAAGGAAGTTGCTGATGAAGTACGTATCCAGTACGGCGGCAGTGTCAATGCGAAAAATGCCGCAGAACTGTTCGCGATGGAAGACATCGACGGCGGTCTGGTTGGCGGTGCCAGCCTGAAGGAAGAATTCACTTCTATCGTACACTTTGAAAAATAAGGTGTTCTCAGAATTTCCCTTGAAATTCTATCCCACAAAACATGAAATGTTTTGCAAGTGGGGGTCAAGGGGAATCATTCCCCTTGTAGGGGGTTCGGGGGATGAAATCCCCTGAAAGAGGAGGTAAATAATGAATAAAAAAACAACAGTTTTGATGATTTTGGATGGCTTTGGTCTGAACGAACAGACAGAAGGCAATGCCATCAAACAGGCAAATACCCCTGTATTGGACGGGCTGATGGCAAAATACCCCTTTGTAAAGGGTTATGCCAGCGGTCTGGACGTTGGTCTGCCTGCCGGCCAGATGGGCAACTCTGAAGTAGGCCATCTGAACATGGGCGCAGGTCGTGTTGTTTATCAGGAACTGACACGTATCACAAAATCCATCGAGGACGGCGATTTCTTCGAAAACCCTGAATTGCTGTCTGCAGTGGAGCATTGTAAGAAACATAACTCTGCACTGCATCTGTATGGTCTGCTTTCCGACGGTGGCGTCCATAGCCATAATACCCACCTGTACGCACTGTTGCAGCTGGCAAAGAAAAATGAACTGGAAAAGGTATATGTTCATGTATTTCTGGATGGCAGAGACACACCCCCTGCATCCGGCGCGGATTATACTGCACAGCTGCAGGAAAAAATGCGTGAGATCGGCGTAGGTCAGATCGCAACGGTCATCGGCAGATATTACGTGATGGATCGAGATAAACGCTGGGAACGCGTGGAAGAAGCCTATAACGCCATGGTTCTGGGCAGAGGCACAACAGCCACAGACCCCGTAAAAGCCATCAAGGATTCCTATGATGCAGGCAAGACAGACGAATTCGTTCTGCCTACGGTCATCGTGAAGGAAGATGGCATGGCAGTGGGGAAGATCAATGACCACGATGCGGTTATCTTCTATAATTTCCGCCCTGACCGAGCAAGAGAAATTACACGTAGTCTGTGTGATGCTGATTTTGATGGTTTCCAGAGGGAAAAAGCCCCTCAGGATCTGAAATATATCTGCTTTACAGAATATGATGTGACTATCCCCAATAAGGAAGTGGCATTCAAGCCCCAGAAACTGACAAATACTCTGGGAGAATACCTTTCTTCCAAAGGTCTGAAGCAGCTGCGCACAGCGGAAACGGAAAAATATGCCCATGTCACTTTCTTCTTCAATGGCGGCGTGGAAGAACCTAACCCTAACGAAGACAGATGGCTGGTGCCTTCTCCCAAGGTGGCGACTTACGATCTGCAGCCCGAGATGAGCGCAGTGGAAGTCACAGATGGTCTGGTGAAAGCACTGCTTTCCGGAGAATATGATTTTATCATCGTCAACTATGCAAACCCTGATATGGTTGGTCATACAGGTGTGATGGAGGCAGCCATCAAAGCCGTGGAAACAGTTGATACCTGCATCGGCAGAGTGGTAGATGCCCTGCTGGAAACAGGTGGTCAGATGTTCCTTTGTGCAGACCATGGCAACAGCGATCAGATGATCGATTATGAAACAGGTGAACCCTTCACAGCCCATACTACAAACCCCGTTCCCTTTGTTCTGGTGAACTACACGGATGGTGTTGGTCTGAAGGAAGGCGGCAAACTGGCGGATATTGCGCCTACGCTGCTGGAAATGATGGGCATTGAACAGCCTGCAGAAATGACAGGCGAAAGCTTATTAGTTAGTAAGTAATTGCAGGGCCTTGCCCCGCACCCTAGCAGGGGAATGATTCCCCTGCACCCCCATTCGCAAAACCATGTACATGGTTTTGCAGTATCGGGTCAAGGGCATGATGCCCTTGCAGGGGTGTCGGGGGCGGAGCCCATGACATAAAAGGAGGAAAACACATATGAAAGGTTATTACGAAATCACAGACGTATACGCAAGAGAAATTCTGGAC
>JAFRZQ010000022.1 GCA_017442465.1 Anaerotignum sp.
ATATGGCTTTTGATCGTTATATGAGTACAAAATATAATTTGCGAGAAACAACTAGATCGAATTATATTTATATGTATAATAAATTCGTGAGAGATGATTTTGGAAACAAGTTGATCGGCAGTGTAAAATATACAGATGTAAAGGTGTTTTATTATCAGTTGCTGAATGAAAAAGGCCTTAAGATCAATACACTTGATAATATTCATACAATTTTGCATCCTGTATTTACGATGGCTGTACGAGATGATATCATCCGTAAAAATCCGACAGATGGAGTTTTGACAGAAATCAAGAAAAATAGTGGGAAGAGCAAAGGCATTAGGCATGCATTAACATTGCAGCAACAGAAAGCATTTATGGATGAGATCCGTTATTCTCCGGATTACTATCACTGGTTTCCGTTATTTGCCACATTACTGGGAACGGGAATGCGTATGTCAGAATGTATTGGTCTTCGCTGGCAGGATGTGGATTTTAACAAACGATGTATTTCTGTTAATCATGCAGTTACATATTATGTAAGAAATGGCGTATCCTGCTTTGGTGTTTCTATGCCGAAAACGGAGAATGGTATTAGAATTATTCCTTTGATGGATACAGTTTATGATACTTTGCTGAACGAGTATGAAAGACAGAAAAAGGTTGGATTTTGCCAGTATGAATTAGAGGGAATGTCTGGATTCATCTTTTCGAATAAAATTGGTTCATTGCATAGACCACATTGTATCAACGGGGCAATTCGCAGGATTTCTGCAAGTTATAATGCCAGAGAAATCATAGATGCAAAAAGGGAGGGCAGAGAACCAGTGATTATCCCCCATTTTTCTGCACATCATTTAAGGCATACTTTTTGTTCGCGACTCTGTGAAGCAGAAATGAATATTAAGGTGATTCAGCAGATCATGGGGCATAAAAATATTGAAACAACTTTGGATGTTTATGCCGAAGTATGTTTTGAAAAACAACAGCAATCGCTGGAAGATTTGTCAAAAAAGATAGAATTCTTTTAAAAGAAAATCGAACAAATGGGAAGGAAAGTTCTCATTCTGTGGATTTAGACTTTACTACAACAAGCACGGTTTGCTACAACATATACTACAACAAAAATAATAAACTGATATGGTTAGTTATAAAGTAGTATATAGAATAGGTAAAAACCCTCGAAAATCTTTATGATGTGATATGATTTTGAATGGAGATTTTCAATGGGGGGTTCCCTACAATGAAACCCATTAACGGTTGATAAGTTTGTGGTGTAAAATTAAGGTTTCCGGAGAGTTAGTAAGGCGTAAAATCTCTGATTCACCACTGATTTAATATCAAAGAAAATGAGTCTCTGCAATGTGATTTGCAGAGGCTTTTTACGTTAAATTTGTAGTTTACAAAAGTTAATTTATATTCCTGTAGGAGTGCTTTTTCAATTTGAGTTATGATTACAACGAAGGAATGGTTCCAAATTTTTTAATTATGATATAATGATACTTAAAGGAAAGGCTTGTTTGCAGAAAGATAGAGGCGAATCATGGCAGATAACGAAAATACATGGGACAAACTCCTGCAAATAAAAACAACTGGTCGGGATGATTCGAAAGCGGGCCGCGATTGCTACCCCTACGAACCGACACCATATCCTGTTTTGGAGCGTTTAGCCAACAGGGGCTATATCCGTAAAAGAGATGTGGTTTTAGACTATGGCTGTGGGAAAGGGCGTGTCGAATTTTTTCTGTCCTATCAGACGAAAGCAAAAACCATAGGCATCGAATATGACGAGCGACTTTATCAGAGCGCGGTGGAAAACCAGAAGACTGCCGTTTCGAGGGCAAAAACAGAATTTGTACTGGCGAGGGCAGAAGAGTATGAAGTGCCAACGGAAGTTAACAGATACTATTTTTTTAACCCCTTTTCTGTAGAGATCTTGTGTGAAGTAATTGCAAAAATCATGGAATCCTATGATAAAGAACCAAGGGAAATGCTTTTGTTTTTCTATTATCCATCTCGGGAGTATCTTTCTTATTTGACAGAAGTGGACGGATTGGAATTGTACGATGAAATCACCTGTGCCGATCTGTTTGGAGGAAGCGAACCGAGAGAACGGGTGATGGTTTTCCGGTTACAGATAAAATGATAATACGCAAAAAGAGTTGCATTTAGCAACTCTTTCTTTTTATAAAACAGTATTCAGACTGCCAAGAATAAAACCAATCAGCGCACCCAGATTTACGATGGTATCCAGTTCTTTTTTCATCACAGCAAGGACCACTTTTTCCAGTTCTTCTGTTTTCATTTCATTGATCTTATCTTCGACCATGGCGGAAATATCAATATTTTTCAAAATGCCATTTACGGCATTTTCAGAAGCACTGCGGTACATGGAACGAACTGCATTTCGGATTCTTTCTTCTTCCACATTCATTTCATCGCACAGATCCAAAATGGACTTCTGTTCGAAAGCTGTGATTTTTTCATTGACTTCTTTCTGTACGAAATCTCTGCCGTTTTCGGCGATATAGTTTTTCAGTTCAATACCAACGGGCTGAATAAAAGAATCCAGCATTTCGTCGCTTAAAAACATGGCAAGCATAGTGCCATTTACTTTTTCTTTAATAATTCTGCCGGCTTCTGTTACAATGGTATTTTTCAGGTCGATTTTTCCGATAGAGTTCATGATCTGATTTGTGAATGCATCGGAAAGATTTGTTTTCAGATTTCCGTATTCTTCGTAGTTGGAACAGACCCTACCCGCGCTTACATAGATTTTTTTGGACAATTCGATCATGATTTTATCAACTACAGCGTCTTCCGTTTCGGGAGACAGAACCTTCTGTTTGATATCTTCTTCTGTGAGCAGAGTGTTTGCTATGATGGTGCCTGCGGTTTTCGCCAGTCGGGGTTTCCCTTTAGGGATCGCGCCGGGGGTAAAGGGCACTTTATGGCCCCATACTTTTACTTCGTTTCTGGGATAAAACAGCATTTTTACTGCAATATAATTTGTACAATACCCGATAACAGCACCAATGATCGGGCCCGTGAGATTCTGCAATGTCATTTCATCATACCTCCATATATCTTTTGGTGATAAAAACATCTAATTCTATCAAGTCAGACCAGAATCGTCAAACTCTTTTGTGTTCCTTTCCAAAATGAGACGAATGGAGTATAATAGAGGCAACACCGCACAATTCATGGCAGGCACATCTGCTTGCAGATTATTCCGCCAGATTTCACAAATTTCGTCGGCAGAGACGCTACTCTTGCCTCCTCAATTTGTTGTGTCTGACGAAAAATCTGACGGCGCATCTGCACCACCAGAATCATGCGGTATTACCTGAAAAATGAGAATCGAGGGAAACCATGAAAGAGTTTTTAGATATTGTAGATGAAAACGGTCAGCCCACAGGGGAGACCGTAGACAGAGAATTTGCCCATGCCAACGGCATTTGGCACAGAACCTCCCATGTATGGCTGGCAAGAAGAAAAAACGGAAAAGTGCA
>JAFRZQ010000023.1 GCA_017442465.1 Anaerotignum sp.
CCCACAAAAGGGGAGACTGCTGCAAAGGCCAGAAGGGGAATGGTAGTCAGCATGCCGGCGCCGCTTCCGGAAAGACCAAGATCTTCCTGAATGAGGCCAACCATGGAGCCAACGCCGGTAAAGGGGGCTCTCAGATTACAGGAAACCAGCACGATGGCAATGGCAAGGAGCGTTAATTTTTTCTGTTTCGTCATTGTTTTTCCTCCAGATATCAGTTTTTTACACACAATTCACTAATATACAGGATAGCAAAAAAAGCGGAAAAAATCAATGCGAATTAATGTATGGGTACAATGCTTAAAATTGAACCCATACAATTTGTATATTAAGGGATGAAAAGGTGGTTGATCCTTATTTGATATGATACAATCAAATCACGAAAGAAATGAAAAGGTGGTTTAACAGATGAAAAGTGACAGCTCAGTAAAAGGATTGACAAAAACAGCGATGATGGCAGCGATCGTGTTCGTTGGCATTTATCTGATAAAAATTCCGGTTCCAAATGGTTATACTCATCTGGGGGATTGTTTTATTTTTCTGGGCGTTCTGCTTCTGGGAACAAAGAAAGGTTCTCTGGCTGGTGCTATTGGGGCGGCAGCGTCTGATGTTCTGGGGGGCTATATGCACTGGGCAGTGCCTACTTTTTTTATCAAATATATCATGGCATTTATTATGGGGATGTTTGTTGATAAACTGATGCCTGATTTTAGATGGAACTGGATCATTGGTGCTGTTGGAGGCGGCTTGATACAGTGTGTGCTTTATACGGCCTTTGACTGCTTTATGTTTGGTTTTGCCTATGGTATTGCAGGCATTCCCAGTATTGTAATGCAGACGATTAATGGTATTATTTTTCTTTGTATTCTGGTGGCAGTACTTTCTAAATCCGGTGCTATACGTAAATTAAAGGAGATGTGAGCTATGGATGTGAAAAAATATAGAAAAATCGATGCCCATGCCCATGTAGGCAATTTTGGTGGCTGGGCCGGTGTGGCGATCACAGCAGAAGAATTGATCGCTCAGATGGATGAAAATAATATAGAAAAAACACTGCTTTGTGCAGAACCCAATGAGAGTTGCCTGGAGGCGGTGGAAAAATATCCTGATCGTTTTGTAGGAATGGTTTATGTGAATCCTCTGGAAGGGCAAGCGGCAGTAGAGAAGGTGTATGATTATGTGCAGAAGAAAGGCTTCAAGGGCATCAAGGCGAATCCGCTGAAACATGCCTATGTGGCGGATACAGAACTGATGGATCCCATTATGGAAGCAGCAAAAGAACTGGATATTCCTGTTTTTATCCATTGCGGACATCCTCCTTATTCTCTGCCTTGGAGCATCGCTCTGCTGGCGGAAAGACATCCTGATGTAAAAGTGGTGATGATCCATATGGGACACGGTCATGGTGTATATATCGACGCATCCCTGAAAATGGCGAGACGCTATTCCAATCTGTACTTGGAAATGAGTGGAATGCCTATGCCTTCCAAAATCAGAGAAGCATATGAAACAGTAGGGAGTGCTCGCATCATGTTCGGTACAGATTCCCCTTATCATCCTGCTATCGTGGAAGCGATGAAGGTTGCCACCAGCGGTCTGACAGAGGAACAGGTGCAGGATGTTTTCTATTATAATTGTGCCAAGCTGATGAAAATTGAAAAATAAGTAAAAATCGGCTATCTGAATTTCAGATAGCCTTTTTATTGTATCAAACTTCTGTCTTTGTGGCTGTTTTCGCAAAATGGCGCAGGGCGCTCATGGTACGGATCTCACTGCCGTTTTCCGTAATGGTCTGTTTCACATCCTGGGGCAGGTCTTTATAAAAATTTTTTGCCCGTTCATTGTTTAACAGCATATCAGCC
>JAFRZQ010000151.1 GCA_017442465.1 Anaerotignum sp.
AGAAAGATGCTCCTGACCATGATCGAGAAATTCGGCGGTAAACCCGTAGGTCTGGATACGCTGGCGGCTTCTATCAACGAAGATGCCAATACTATCGAGGATGTTTATGAGCCTTATCTGATGCAGCTGGGATATATCCAGCGCACCCCCAGAGGTCGTATCGTAACAAAACTGGGATATGAGCATTTTGGCATGAAATACCCTGAAGCCTGAAAGGAGAAACCGATGAAACTGAAAATCAATGAAGTGATCGAAAACGTAAAAGATGAACTCCTTTGCTATGAAGAAGGCGAAAAATTGGTGACAAGATGGGAAAAAGAGTTCAAAGAATGGATCGAAAAAAACAAGGGGAAAAAGAAAGACATCGTTGTGGATAAAGGCGGTGTTTCCCTGAAGATCAAAGATGAGGAAGAAATTTTCGAAATTGCTGATTCCTATATGGATGCCGTTATCGAAGGCAGCGTAAAGCAGTACTGGGAAAAATTCTGAGCAAAAAAGTAACCCGCAGGTGAGAACCTGCGGGTTTTTCTTATGGTTCGGGTGCTTCCATGATCTCTGTCCAGAAATCGGCTTTACTGATTTTTTTCAGTTTGCGGAATTTCGGCTTTTCTTCGTAATCATGGCGGCAGATGGAACGGTATTTGCAGTAACTGCAGGGAGTTCTGTCTCTGTCTTTGAAGGGCAGAGGTGTGATTATACCTGCCTTCATGGCTTCGCCGATTTTTCTGGTTCGTTCTGTGACAAATTCCAGAATGGCTTCGTACTGTGCTTCGCTGGCCAGGTTGGATGTGGAAGAGTATTCCCCTTTTTTCGTAAACCCAACGGGTACGATGGCAGAAGAACCGCTGAAATCTTTGGCACCTTCCGGTTTGAGGCTATGGTCAAGACTTTCAATGACAGCATCTTCCTGTAAAAGCAGACCAGACATTTTCATATTTTCAAACAGAGTCTTTTCGATCTGCTCTGCGGAAACCTCCTTGTCTAAAGAAAGGGTTGGCTCAGCGATGCGGAAATAGAAGACGCCGCCGGGCTTCAGTTCTGCGCCGGTTTTTTTGTAGTATTTCAGATAGGCATCCAGATAGATCAAGAGCTGCAGCTGCAGGCCATAATAAATATCCTGGAAACTGAAAGTTTTGTTGCCGGATTTATAGTCAATGATCTTGACGTATCTTGTGCCTTCTGCATCCAGCAGGTCAACACGGTCGATCTTGCCGTTCAGAATGAGACTGCCGCCGTCTCCCAGTTCAATGACGATGGGCGGCAGTGCTTCGTGAACACCGAAGCCCACTTCATATCCTGCAGGGGTGAAATCACCCATCTGCAGATGTTGTACCAGTGCCCATGCGGCCTTGACGGAGACGCGCTTCAGTCGGCGGATAAGATATTTATTTGCTGCGGATTCCATCAGGATACGATCACTCAGACGAGGAGCTGCTTCGTCCACGCAGGTTTCGATGAGAGTTGTTGTTTTTTCTTTGGACAGATCTGTCCAAGGGATACTGTCTTCTTCCAGTTTGTTGGAAAACAGCTCCAGAACTTCGTGGAACAATGTGCCCAGATCAGGAGTATGCAGCTGATAGAGTCTGCGTTCCTCTGCCTTCAGACCGTATTCTGCAAAGAAGGAGAAGGGACAGCCTGCAAAGCGTTCCAGTCTGGATACGCTGGAGAGGACGTTTTTTCCGTACAATGCCTTTGCGGTTTTGGGAGCAAGGCGTTCCGGTCTGCCTGTTTTGCCGATGCCTTTTTTCAGCATGGCAAGGCGGTTTTCCCAATCTTTATTGTCATCGAAGAAACTGTAGATATCCTGCCACAGAGGAGAGATGGGGGTTTCTTCGGAGTGCTTTCGCATTTCGCTGCCTAAAAGATGGAAAGTGGCTTCGGGGGCGGTTTCCTCCAGTATGAAGCCCTGTATAGGATTGATTTTCAGTGCTTCATCCAGTTTCTGCAGATTTTCGATGAGGGTGGATGGAGCCTGTTCCTTCCCTTCATTGCTGGCAGCGGCATAGGTCAGCCACAGCCCGCGGGAAGGTTTTGTCAGCCCTCTGTAGATGAGGAAGTTTTCTTCGAATACTTTTCGTTTGCCGCCGTTGGCCAGTTCCATGCCCTGAGCAGTCAGGAGATCACGTTCTGTTTCTGTGAAAATGCCCTGGGCCGTTGCGGGGGAAGGCAGGATGCCTTCATTGACGCCCAGTACAAACAGATATTTGATCTCCGGCAGGCGGCTGCGTTCCAGATCACCAATGAGGAGACTGTCTGCCGTGGGGGGAATGACCCCCATAGTGCATTTTTCCAGACCTGCCTCCAGAATTTTTGCGATTTCAGGCAGAGACATCTCCTCTTTGCCAAGGATTTCGTCTGCCTTTTCCAGAACATCCATCACCAGCTGCCAGATCTGTCTGTATTCTTCCGCGCGGTTCAGATTACCTTCTGCAGAAGCGTTGTTTGCCCATGCTTCCAGGGTTTCTGCTGCCAGCAGGGTGTCCAGATGTTCCATCAGAAGGCGGATAAAACTGCTGAAAGAAATCGTTTTGGGAAGGTGCAGGAAAGGCTGGAAGGGTGTCATGACTTTTTCCCTGAGGATGTTGATGGCTTCGATGGCCTCAGCACCTTCACGGACTAAGCCGTAGTCCCAGTAGTCCTGTTTCCATTTATAGCCCTTGATGCCATAGGCAAGGACGTAGTTTTCCAGAATATCGATCTCTTCTGTGGTCAGCAGTGTCAGTCCGGATTTCATGTATGCAAACATAGCATCATATTTGAAATCATAAACGAGGATATCCAGAAGTGCTGTCAGCAGGCTTACCAATGGATGGGAAGCCGTTTCCCTGCGGGCATCGATGAAACAGGGGATATCATATTCTGAGAGGATACCCCGCAGATTTTTTTCATAAAGTTCCATGGCGTTTGTCACGATGGCAAAGTCACGGAAACGCAGATCTTCTTCACGTACCAGTCTTAATATTTTCCCTGCGGCAAAGCGAATTTCTTCCTGCAGGCTGGGACAGACAGTGATATGGACGCTTTCGGACAGGGAAGTCTTTTTGAAAAAACTGTAGAAATATTCCTGCTCAAGATTTTTCAAAGCCTTTGTTTCTGCCCGTCTGTTTTCTGTCAGAATGGTTGGCGAAATGGGTTTGAGGCCCAGTTCTTCTGCCAGAGCTGTCAGTTTTTTCTTCGTGACATAAGGCTCGTAGAAGGGGCCGGAAGGGGGCAGAAAGGCGCCGTAGAAGCTGTTCTGGTCCATGGTCAGAGTGATGTTTACCTGAGCGGAAAGCTGCAGCAGACGGCGGATCACGCTGTATTCCTGAGGGGTAAAGCCATAGAACCCGTCCAACCAGAATTCTGTGTTTGCAAAGCCAAGGCTGTCATCCAGTCGTTCTGCCAGAAGTCCTAAGGTTTCATCGGCGGAAATATATTCCTGTTTCAGAAAATCCAGATAGGAACGATGGATGAGGGTCAGGTCTTTCAGTTTTTCTTTTGCGCTATGGGAAAGATTTTCCGAATCGGCCAGTGCTTCTGTCATTTCGGGAGAAATGCGATACTGGAAAAACTCGGAGATAGTCAGTCCCAGCTGGTCAATGAAACCAGGTTTATCCATGACGCTCTGGAAATAGGAGATATTGTCCCTTTCCTGCAGCAGGATTTTTCTCAGGGCCATGGATTTGCCGATGTCCCCCAGAGGGACACGGCTG
>JAFRZQ010000152.1 GCA_017442465.1 Anaerotignum sp.
AAAAGGCTTCCTGGAAATTTTCAAGGAGTATGAATAAGCATGAAAACGGTTATTTTTGGCGGTGCACCGATACGTGAGTATGGTTTTTGCAGAGAGCATCTGAAAGATGCCGATGCCATCATCTGCTGTGATGCCGGCATGCGCCATGCGAAGGCAATGGGTATCGATCCTGATTATATCGTTGGGGACTTTGATTCCACTGCATCTGATGTGCTGGAATATTATAAAGAAAAAAATATCCCCATCCGGCAGTTCCCTACCAGAAAAGACGAAACCGATATGGAACTGGGCATCTTTCTGGCACTGGAACTGGGCGCAACGGATGTTGTTCTGTTCGGCGGTATTGGTGACAGATTTGATCATACGCTGGCTAATGCGCACTATCTGCTTTCTCTGCTGAAAAAAGGTGTGAGAGCCAGATTGGTGGATGACAAGAACTGCGTGGAAGTGATCGACAGACATCTGACGCTGGAAGGCAAGGTGGGCGAGCTGGTTTCTACACTGCCCCTTTCCATGGAAGTGACAGGGATCACCCTGAAAGGGTTTTCTTATCCTTTAACAGATGCCACCCTGACGCTGGACGGCGACTATATTGCAGTCAGCAATGTGCTGGCGGAGGAAACGGCTACTATCGATATCAAGAGCGGATATTTATTTGTTATCAAATCAAGAGATTAAAATGAAAAGCTCAGGTCTTTGACCTGAGCTTTTTGCTTGCACGGTAATCTATTTTCTGCATAAAAATAGAAAAAAGGGGGTGACGGGATGCGCAGAAGGATGAATGGTGCACCGACGGAGTGGCTATGCGGGCTGTTGCTGATTTCCATAGGAACGGGGATGCTTCTGGCATGCCTGATCCCGAAGTGTGTGTATCTGGTGGGGATTTTCTTTGTTTGTCTGGGGTGCTGGCTCATCAAAAAATGAAAATAGAAAATGGATTGTAAAGCAAACGGATACGACGCGTAGAAAACGGATTCGTAAAGCTTCGTAGAAAACGGATGCACAAAAAACGGATTCGTAAAGCTTCGCTTTACTCATCCTCTTGCTCCGCAAGTCATTTACAGGAGATCCTCTGGAAAATGGATGTAAACATCATTTCGCAGAGGATCTCCTGTAAATGGTTTTTTTCGCGCACGAAAAAAAGCCGTTCTTTTCATCAGAAAAGAATGGCTTTTAGCATTCGTTGGAAATTAGATTGCACGTGTGATTTTGTTGGAACGCATGCATCTTGTGCAAACATAAATAGATTTGATGTTGCCGTTGTCTTCAACGATTTTTACTTTTTTTACATTGGGTTTCCATTTTCTATTCGCACGTCTGGATACCTGGGAACGTTCGATACTGATTCTATGACCTGTAATCTGGCCTTTTTCACAAATTGCACATTTAGCCATCTGTCGCACCTCCTTCAAACTTGCCTATGTGACATAACAAAGATATTCTAGCAGAAAAGGAACTGTTTTGCAAGAAAAATAAATAGAAAATTCGGATTTTTTTTCGTACGGGAAAAAAGACTGATTTTCAGGGGAAATCTTAAAAAACTGTGAGGGGATTCTCTTGCAGAAAACATTGTATTTTCCCCACTTTTGCGGTATGATAAAAGAGACATACTGGGATAATATGTTTATATGATAAACTTGACATACAAAGGAGAAAAAGAATGCTAGATATTTGCTTACTGGGGACAGGCGGCATGATGCCCATGCCCAGCCGCTTTCTGACGTCGATGCTGGCAAGACTCAATGGCAGGCTGGCGTTGATCGACTGCGGCGAAGGTACGCAGGTCACCATGAAAATGCTGGGGTGGGGCTTTAAGGCCATCGATGTCATCTGCATCACCCATTTCCACGCGGATCATATTTCCGGCCTGCCGGGGTTACTCCTGACCATCGGCAATGCGGGCAGAACAGAACCGCTGAAAATGGTAGGCCCTGTGGGCTTGCAGAAGATTGTGGAAGGACTGACGATCATTGCCCCCGAACTTCCCTTTGAAATTGAATATATTGAATTGGATAAGGATGCACCAAATCCTGTGCGGGTGGGTGAATTTGAGATCCATCACTGTATGGCAGACCATATGGTAAGATGCCATGCCTACCGCATCGACCTGAACCGCAAAGGGAAATTTGATGTGAAAAAGGCGGAAGCGTTGGGACTGCCCAAGCCTCTCTGGGGACGTGTTCAGAAGGAAGGCAGTGTGGAACATGACGGCAGGGTTTACACAGCGGATATGGTGCTGGGAGAAGCCAGAAAGGGCATTTCCGTGGCATATTGCACCGACAGCCGTCCTGTGGATCGTATCATGCAGTTTGTAAAAGGTGTACAGCTTTTCATCTGTGAAGGCATGTACGGTGAAGAGGAAAAGAAGCAGAAGGCGAGAGAAAATAAGCATATGCTGTTTTCCGAGGCAGCTCAGATGGCGAAAAACGCCAATGTGGAAAAACTGTGGCTGACCCATTTTAGTCCTTCTTTGAATGAACCGGAAGAATACCTGCCTGCAGCGCAGGCCATCTTCCCTGAAACAGAATTGGGTGAGGAAAGAAAGACCATCACCATTGAATTCCCGAAGGAGGGATAAGGAAAAATGGACGAAAGAAAAGATATTTATATACTGGCCATCGAATCCAGCTGTGACGAAACAGCGGCAGCGGTGGTGAAAAACGGCAGAGAAGTACTTTCTAATGTAATTTCTTCTCAGATCGACCTGCATACCCTGTATGGCGGCGTTGTACCTGAGATCGCATCCAGAAAACATGTGGAAAATATCGACGGTGTCATCAAAAAGGCGCTGGATGATGCAGAAATGAAACTGGAGGAAGTGGACGCCATCGGCGTGACCTATGGCCCCGGTCTGGTGGGAGCTCTGCTGGTTGGTCTGGCGGAAGCAAAGGCGCTGGCCTATGCGGCAGATAAGCCTCTGATCGGTGTGCATCATATCGAAGGCCACATCTGTGCCAACTATATCCAGAATAAGGATTTTGAACCCCCTTATATGGCACTGGTGGTCTCCGGCGGTCATTCCCATCTG
>JAFRZQ010000024.1 GCA_017442465.1 Anaerotignum sp.
CGGAAAAGGCTGGATTTTTGCCCTTGTTTGTCGTTCCGTCTATTTTAATACTTTGCAGACCGCTTTTCAATACCAACTTACGCAGGAAGGCGTTGTACATAAAGGGGCACTTCAGCAGTTTCAGCCCGATTTTGATACGGATTTTCAGGGTTTTATTCCAGTAGCGTCTGTTCAGATCGCCGTGGGGATGATTCAAAACACGGCTCAGGTCTCTGGCGCTGTAAATGGCACTGCTGATGCCTTCCAGAGAACTGGGGCTGATAAATCCTGCTGCTTCGCCAATAAAGAAAATGCCTTTTTCTCCTTTGCAGAAATCCCGGAAGGAAGAAGGGCGCAGTACCAGACAGGCCTCTGTTTTTAAGGGCTCGCCAAAGCGGAATCCGATCTTTTCCAGTTTTTCCTTTTGCCGTTCAAAGCGCTGTTTTGCATTATCCATAGGGAATGCACCGCCGAAGATAAACTGATGGTCTTTGGAGATGGACCAGGAACAGCAGTCGGTGGTTTCGGGATCAAAAATGCAGGAATAAAAGGGATTGGGATGGGTTTCGGGGAACCACTGCTGGATGGAGAGATAGTTTCGGATTTTTTTGTCAGGATAAAATGTCCGTCTGACGATGGAATTTGCCCCGTCTGCACCAACGAGAAATCTGGCAGAAAAGGTGCGGACTTCTTCCTTTTCCAGATAGGAAACGACAAAGCCTCCGTTTTTTCGCTTTAATTCTGTACAGATAGCGTTACTGTGGACTTCCACTCTCTCGGGAATGATGGATTCCAGCCACAGGTCGAATTTATGTCTGTCCAGATTGATATAAAATCGCTGGTAGTGGCGGATGAGCCTGTTTTTCAGGTCAATAGTTTTTACTGCAAAGATTTGCGGATCGACCAGCACATCTTTTGGCAGAGTCAGGTCGAAGGATGCCAGTGCCTTCTGGGCATCACCGGAGATCAGTCCGCCGCAGGGCTTCTGAAAGCCGTCATCTCCAAAAACTTTTTTGTCGATGGCAATGACCTTATATCTCGGACTTAAGAGCCTTGCCAGCGTAGACCCTGCAGGTCCAAGACCGATGATGGCGATATCATAATCGAATTTTCCTTTCATACAAACACTCCCTTTCTTAGGGCGAGTGTAGCACAAAAAATGTACGAAAAACGAAATGTACGAAAACCTTCTGTTTTCTGTAAGAGAATCGTAAGAAATTCTCGTTTTGGGAAAGACTAAGGAAAAAAGCGAAAGAGGTGGCGGCATGACGGAAAAATATCTGCCCAGATGCAGGATTTTTTTATTGGATGGAAAGAAATTTCGGACAAATCTGTTCGTCTTGTTTTTTGAACTTCCTTTGAAGCGGGAAACGACAACCAAAACAGCCCTTCTGGCGGAGGTACTGAAAGGACAGAAATGGACGGAAACCACAAAACAGGCAGAGGAAATGTATGGTGCGTTATGGGATATTTCCGTGGTGAAGAAAGGAGACAGACAGATTCTGTTATTCTCTCTGGAAACATTGAAAGCGGTGGACGTGGAAGAGGCAGTTTCTTTTTTCAGAAATCTGATTCTGAGGTCTTTGGAGGGGGCTTTCAGGGAAAAGGTGGTAGAACGGAAAAAAGAAATACTGAGACGCAGGCTGGAAGGACTGCAGGATGATAAAAAAGCCTATGCCAGAAAGCGTGCCATGGAGGAAACGGCAGAAGGAACTGCCTATGCTGTTCCCGCCGATGGCTATATAAAGGATCTGCAAGAGATCAGTGCAAAAAGTCTGTTTGCGTTTTATCGGGATATGGTGGAACAGGCAGAGGTGAAAGTTTTTTTCAGCGGAGAGAAAACAGAAAAGGATAAGGTATTGTCTTTGCGGCAGGATTTCCCGGGAAAACTGCTTTATAAAGAGAAAGAAGAAACGGATGAGCCGAAAAATGGCCCCAGATTCGTACAGGAAAATGCCAGAATGGAACAGGCAAGGCTGGTGTTGGGTTTTTCTGCGGATATGGAGACCGGCCCCAGGCAGGCGGCATTGCGGGTTCTGAATCATTTGCTGGGCGGAAGTCCTGACTCTTTGTTGTTTCAGACTGTCAGAGAGGAGCAGGGGCTGTGCTATGATGTGAAATCCTATCTGGAGCCAATGAGTCCATATCTGTTTGTGCAGGCGGGCATCAAAGCGGAGGATGGGAAGAAGGCAGGGAAACTGGTGCTTAAAGCCATCGAACGGCTGAAAAAAGACGGTGTTTCAGAAGAAAAACTGGAACAGGCGAAGGAGAATATTCTCAGGAATTATGATGGCTTGGCTGACAGCCCCTGGGCGATGGTGGATTTTTTTGCAGAGCAGGCTTTGCAGGATCAGCCGTTGACGACGGAAAAATTCCTGCGACAGATAGAAAAAGCGGATATGGATGATATCATGCAGGCGGCGGATCATCTGGAATTAAGGGTAGTCTATCTGCTCAGGGGAAAGGAGGATGAGCATGGTGCGGAATGAAAAAAATCAGCAGGGAAAAACAAAAAATGGCCTGCAGTATTACATTTTTCCGCAGAAGGAATTTGGGGAAAAAGTGGCAGCGATCGTGGTGAAACGAGGTTCCAACCATCTGTTCTGGAAAGGAAAAAATGGCGAAGAAATCACATTTCCTCAGGGGACAGCTCATTTCATCGAACATAAGCTGTTTCAGCAGGAATGGGGCGATGCTTTCACAAAACTGACACAGAATGGCGCTTCTGCCAATGCTTTTACCGATGGGGACAAAACCGTTTATTATTTTACCTGTCGGGAAAAATTCATGGAAAATTTGAAAATCCTTTTGGAGTTTGTGCAGAAACCGTATTTTACGGAAAAAGATACGGAACAGGAAAAATCCATCATCACCAGTGAGATCACCATGTATGACGATGATCCTAATTGGGTGGTGTATTATCAGATGTTGAATGGGATGTATGAAAATCATCCGATTAAAAATCAGATTGCCGGAACGGCGGAGACGGTACAGAAAATCACAGCGGAAACGCTGCAGAAGGCCTATGAATGTTATTATACAACTGAAAATATGGCTTTGGTCTGTGCAGGGGATGTACCAGTCAGACAGGTGCGGGTTCTGGCGGAAATGGTGCAGAAACGGGAAACGGATGCTCGTGTTTATTTTCCTATGGAGAAAAACGAAATTCTGGAAAAATATCAGGAACGGAATATGGGATTATCTCAGCCCAATTTCCAGATCGGCTTTAAATTCCCTTCGATTCCGAAGGAAGACTGGCTGAAAAACCGTATCGCCATGGGTTTTCTGTTGGAACCTCTGGCAGGGGAAAGCAGTGCGTTTTTTGAAAAGGCATATCAGAAGGAACTGCTGGATGAGCCTTTAGGCGGCGCATTTTTCTGCGGTGAGGGTTATGCCTTTGCTGCCTTTTCCGGTACAGGGGAGCATCCCGAAGAAACGGCGGAACTGCTTTCTCAGGAACTGAAAAGATTACAGAAAAATGGACTGGAGTGGTCTGATTTTCGCCGTGTCCGTAAAAAAATGCTGGGCAGATTTCTGCGAAGACTGGATTCTCCCGTATCCCTTTGTATGGGGCAGATCGAATGGTCGATGATGGATGCCACAGCGGCGGAAGTGATGGAATGTATCAAGACTTTGCCCATGGCGGAAGCGGAAAAACTGTTGCAAAATGCCTTCTCAGATACTACAATGGTACTATCTGTTATCAGATGAAATTCTGATGGAAAGAA
>JAFRZQ010000153.1 GCA_017442465.1 Anaerotignum sp.
AGTACCAACGGAGGGAAGCGAAACAACGAAAGCAAACAGAGCCTTTCCCAAAAGTGGGAAAGGTTTTTTTAATGCCTTTCGCTTTTCCTTTCAGAAGAAAGGATGATGTTATGAAATTGACAGACAGATTGTATGCAGCGGCAAAGCCCATCTGGGACGGTTATCTTTCCCAGCCCTTTGTGAAGGAACTGGGGGAAGGCACCCTCAGTATGGACAGGTTCCGGTTTTACATGATTCAGGATTATCGTTATCTGCTGCAGTATGCCAAGGTGTTTGCTTTGGGTATCGTGAAAGCAGAAGAGGAAGAACTGCAGCGGCTGTTCGCCGGCATGGTGCATGATACGCTGGATGGGGAAATGAAGGTACATAAGGCATATATGGCAAGGCTGGGCATCACCGAGGAGGAAGTGGCAAATACAAAAACTTCCCTGACGAACCAGTCCTATACCTCCTATATGCTGGATGAGGCCCATAAGGGCGGTGTGCTGGAAATTCTGGTGGCGGTGCTTTCCTGCGCGTGGAGCTATCAGATGATTGGGGAGCATCATAAAACCATCCCCGGTGCTTTGGAGCATCCCATGTATGGCGAATGGGTGAATGGCTATTCCTGTCAGGAATACTGTGAAAGCACACAGCTCATCATTGACCTTGTCAACAAATACGGCGAAGGCATCACCAAAGAAAGAGAAGACCATCTGAAAGAGATTTTTGTAAATTGCAGCCGCTATGAACAAGATTTTTGGGATATGGCGTATGCAATGAAGGAGTAATGAATTATGTTGGAATTTAAGAATGTGACATTCCAATACGACGGGGACGAAGCCCCCATGATGACGAACTTGTCCTTTTCTGTGGAAGAGGGGGATTTCGTATCCATCATCGGTGCTTCCGGCTGCGGTAAAAGTACTATTTTCCGTCTCATCAACGGGCTGGAAAAACTGCAGCAGGGAGAAATCACTGTGGACGGCAAGCCCATTGCACAGCTGAAGCAGTATAGTGCCTTCATGCCCCAGAAAGACCTGCTGTTCCCTTGGAGAACCATCGAGCAGAATATCTGTCTGCCTATGGAACTGGCAGGTGTGGATAAAAAGGAGCAGGAAATCCGCTGTAAAGAGGTGCTGGAACAGGTATGTCTCTTAGATTATATAAAAAAATACCCCAAAGACCTGTCCGGCGGCATGAAACAGAGGGTATCCTTTGCGAGAACATTGCTTTCTGGTGCGGATATGCTGCTTCTGGACGAGCCTTTTTCCGCCCTGGATTTCCTGACAAGGGTGGATATGCAGGAATGGCTGCTGAAACAGAGAGAACATTATAATAAGACGATTTTGTTTATCACCCATGATGTAGAAGAAGCCATTTTCCTTTCCAGAAAGATCTTTGTCATTCAGGACAGACCCTTTTCCTCCATGGAAATGGTGGAAGTGCCTCTGCCCGATCAACGCGATAGAAGTGACCTGAAACGTCCTGAGATCGTGGAATTGAAGGAACAGCTGATCGGTAAACTGAGAAGGAGCGTGAACGTATGAAAAACATTTCTTCTCTGATTCTGGTATTTATCCTGCTGATGATCTGGCAGGGGGCGGCCATGGGCAACGATGCGGCCTATATCCTGCCTTCTCCCGTAGAGATTTTGGTTCGTCTGTGGGAACTGCGGGAGCCACTCTTTATGGAGCACCTGCCTGCTACCATGGGCGTGACTGCCTTGGGGCTGCTGATTTCCGTTGTGCTGGGTCTTATTCTGGCGATTTCCATGGACTGGAACCCCAGACTGGAAAAAGCATTGTATCCTGTCATCGTGGCATCTCAGACCATCCCAACCACAGCTATCGCACCACTGTTCATCCTGTGGTTTGGCTATAGCATCTGGAGTAAGGTGCTGGTGACCATCCTGATGACTTTCTTTCCCATCGCCATCACTGTTTTCGATGGTCTGAAGGGAACAAAGCGTGAAATGGAAGAATTGCTCATCACTTATGGCGCAACAAAAA
>JAFRZQ010000154.1 GCA_017442465.1 Anaerotignum sp.
ATAGATGGCTGCTGGCCTGCTGGGATTATGCAGATAAAACAAAACGCCGCATCACTTTCGAGTACGCTCTGATCCATGGGGTAAACGATGGCGATGAACACGCGTGGGAGCTGGTGAAGAAACTCAGAGACATGCTCTGCCATGTGAACCTGATCCCCGTCAATGACGTGAAGGAAAGAAATTATGTGAAAAGTACTGCCGACAGGGTGAAACGCTTTGCGGGCATCCTGAATGAAAACGGCGTAGAGACCACCGTCAGACGCAAACTGGGCAGCGATATCGATGCAGCCTGCGGTCAGCTGAGACGGAGCCATATGAAAGAACAGACAAAAGATAACTAAGAAAAAGAGAAATTCACCAGGGGAGGTGGACGAACTTGAAAGCAGTTGGGATGAGCGACATCGGTAAATGTCGGAAAAACAATGAAGATGCATATTACATTTCAGCGGGGGAAGACCCGGCAGAGAATTTATATCTGGTGGCGGACGGCATGGGCGGCTGCAATGCCGGCGAAGTGGCATCTAACAGTGCCATTGAGGCCTTCCTTGCTCATTTCTGGAAGGAAATGAAACACGCCACTGTGGATGATATGCTGGATATGATGACAGGGGCCATGACGGCGGCCAATAAAGAGGTTTACACCAAGTCCAATTCTGCAAGGGAATTTGCAGAAATGGGGACAACGATCGTAGCAGCGGCTATCCGTGAGGATAAGGTATACGTTGCCCATGTGGGGGACAGCAGAGCCTATCTGTTCCGCAAAAGAGAAATGATCCCTCTGACAACGGATCATTCCTATGTGATGGAGCTGGTGAAACTGGGCAATATCACAAAGGAAGAGGCTGCAACCCACCCCAAGCGAAATGTGATCACCCGTGCCATTGGTATCAAAAATACGGTGGAAACGGACACATCCATCCATTCTTTGAAGGAAAAAGATATTCTTGTCCTTTGTACAGATGGCCTTTGTGGTCTTTTGAAGGATGAAGAAATAGCGAAGATCCTGAATAAACGCACAGATCTGGAAAGAAAGGCAGAACTGCTGATCGCAGAAGCGAATAAAAAAGGCGGTTTCGACAATATTTCCCTGATTCTGGTTCAGATATAAGTAGGAGGTTACACAGATGTTATTGAATCCGGGTACTGTCCTCAGCGGCAGATACGAAATTTTAGATAAGATCGGTTCCGGCGGCATGGCTGTGGTATATAGAGGCAAGGACAGAAAACTGGACCGTTATGTAACGGTGAAAGTCCTGAGAGAAGAATTCGTAGGCGATGAAGAATTTATCGAACGTTTCCGTTCCGAAGCCTGTTCCGCGGCAAGACTGTCCCATCCCAATATCGTAAGAGCATACGATGTGGGGGAAGACGGTGATGTGAACTATATCGTAAATGAATATATCCACGGGGATACGCTGAAAAAAGCAATCAAGGAAAAGGCCCCTTTTGATTCCCGTTCTACGATCAATGTGGCGATCCAGATCGCTTCTGCATTGAGTCAGGCTCATAAAGCCCATATCGTACATAGAGATATCAAGCCCCAGAACATTCTGGTGGGCACAGACGGCGTAGTAAAGGTAACAGACTTTGGTATCGCCAGAGCGGCGACCGCATCTACGCTGACTACAACGGCAAATGCCGCGGGATCTGTGCATTATTTCTCTCCTGAACAGGCAAGAGGCGGCTATGTGGATGAAAAGAGCGATATCTACTCTTTAGGTATCTCCATGTTTGAAATGATCACGGGGGTTCTGCCTTTTCAGGGCAATAATTCCGTAAGTATCGCGCTGATGCATATCAATGATGAACTGCCTGATATCCGTCAGTATAACCCTAACTGTACCCCTTCCCTGGAAGGCATCATCAAAAAGGCGACCATGAAAAAAGCCGATGAACGTTATGCCAACATCGATCTGCTGCTGGCAGACCTGATCCGTGCCAGAGCGGATATCACCGGTGTGGCAAGAAGGATGCAGCCTGCACAGAAACCGATTGAAAAGCCTGTGGAAAAGAAAGAAGAACCTGCGAAAGAGGCTGCGGCAGGTGTGCGTATGTCCAGAAGGGCAGAGGCAGCAGCCCAGCTGAGAGCAGCTCAGGAAAAGGCGGCGGAGGAAAAAGCGGCCCAGGCTGCAGTGGAAACACCTCAGGAAACAAAGCCTGCAGACCCGAAGGAACTGGAAATGATCCGTATGGCGAAAAAAATAGAACCTGCGGAAGAAAAAGAACCGGAGTTCCAGGAATTCAAAACGATTTCCAAACCCATCGAATTTGGGGATGAGAGCGGAGAAGAGGCAGAAGCAGATTATCGTATGCCTTTGGTAAGTTTTGATAAATATAGCAAAAAACTGCCCCAGATCTCCAAAGAAGATGATTACGAAAGTGAATATATGGCATCCGAAAAGGTGAAAACCAGCAGACGTCCGGAAAGAGTACGCAGAAATCCCCGGACAGAAGCGGACTATGACAATGAACAGGACAGAAAAGCAGAGCGCAAGGTCATCATTGCGGCAGTTCTGACTGCACTGGTGATCATTGGTATCATTTCTGTGGTAGGCATTAAATTCCTTGGCGGCGGTTTTGGCGGCTTTGGTGGGTTTGTATCCGAAGAAAATGGGATCGAAACACCTTTGTTCCTGGGCGTACCCTATGATGATGCGGTGAAAGCGGCAGAGAAAATGGGCATCGAACTGGTGCAGGAAGGCGAAGATTACAGCAGCTTCTATGATACCGGCTATATTATCTATCAGTCTGTAGGCGAAGGCACTATGATCAAAGAAGGCACGAAGATCGGTGTAAAGGTCAGCCTGGGTCTGACGGAAGAAGAAATGCCGGATGTTGTTGGCAAGGAAGAACAGGATGCCGTCGAAGCGATCATGCGACTGGTAGGCGATGTTGTAAGAAAAGAATATGTATATGATCCTGATGCAGAGCCTATGACAGTTATTGAACAGATCCCTGAGGCTGGTGATACCATTACGGCAAAGAGCAATATCGTTCTGAAGATCAGCAAAGGGAATGAAGATAACAGCGTGATCGTTCCCAATGTGGTGAATGAAACGCTGGATAGTGCAAAAACTTCTCTGGAGGCTGTTGGGCTGGTAGTTGGCAGTGTATCTGAGGCGGCAAGTGATCGTATCGAAGCGGGTAAGGTCATGACACAGACTCTGGCAGCGGATACGGAAGTGCCCAGCGGCAGTGTAGTGAACCTGGTGGTAAGTACGGGTACTGCTGCACAGGCACCGGAATCTGATACACCTTCCGGACCTTCTGATCCTTCTGCAGATCAGAATCTGACACAGGGCACGAAACATTTTACGATCAATGTGCCTGGTGATATGAGAGGCTCTGTATATGTTAGGGTCGTGAAAAATGACGCGGATGGTATTTTGCCCGTTGTGGATGAATATAGAGATGTTTCTGACTTCCCTTACAGCATTTCTGTAACAGGACGCGGAAACGGTACGGTGACCTGCTATGTGAATGATATTCAGCAGTGGTCTCAGAGTGTGAATTTCTCTGAATAAAATTTGAAGAATAAGGTGAAAAAATGCTGGAAGGCGTAATTTTGAAAGGTATTGGCGGTTTTTATTATATCGATACAGAAACAGGTGTGTACGAATGTCGTGCGAGGGGGATTTTCCGCAAGGAGGGCATCCGCCCTACGGTTGGGGATGCGGTGCGTATTTCCGTGCTGGATGAGGAAAACAAAAAGGGAAGTCTGGATGAGATTTTGCCCAGAAGAAATGAGCTGATCCGTCCCCGTGTGGCGAACGTAGACCAGGCGGTGATCGTTTTTGCCGCCAAAAGCCCCAATATGAACCTGGATTTGTTAGACAGATTCCTGCTTCTGGCAGAGGAGCAGGAACTGGATATCGTCATCGTTATCAATAAAATTGATAAAGATAAAAAGGAAAGATATCTGGAAGCGGCGGAAATGTACCGCAAGGCAGGTTACCCTGTCATCTGTACCAGTGCGGAAAAAGGCATTGCCATCGATGAACTGAGAACTGCTTTGGAAAACAAGATATCTGTATTTGCAGGTCCCTCCGGTGTAGGGAAAAGCAGCCTCATCAATGCAGCATTCCCTGGCCTGGAACTGGGCACAGGGGAGATCAGTGAAAAGATCCAGCGAGGTAAGCATACCACCCGCCACGCGGAACTGATACAGATCACGGACAAGAGTTATATCGTGGATTCTCCCGGGTTTACATCTTTGTTCCTGACCCATATCCCCTCAGAAAAACTGCAGTACCATTTCCGTGAATTTGAGGATTTCAACCATAAATGCTATTACAACGGCTGTATTC
>JAFRZQ010000155.1 GCA_017442465.1 Anaerotignum sp.
ATCGCCCTTCTTCTGGCATGGACAGGGAACAGGATGCCGGAGGGGACTGTGGTTTTATGGTGCCGCCGGGCTTTTGGCTATGTGGCTGGCACGGTGATCGTCGGCGGGCTGGGGATGAAATTGCTTTTTGACGGTATGCTGGAACTGCGGATATTCAGCGAGATCATCTGCCGTTCCATGCTGCCCAATACCCCTGTCTGGGTGCTTTCTCTGGTGATCCTGGCAGTAGCCGGAGCGTTGGCCGCCCAGGGCGCAGAATGCCGTGGACGGGCGGCAGAGGTGTTATTTTTTGTTGTGGCAGTACCACTGCTCCTGATTCTGGTGGCGGTGGCCATTTCTGCGGAGTATGGACGTATCCGCCCTGTGGAACTGCCGGGATTGGGAGATATTACAGGCGGGATCGGTGCTGTAAGTATGGTATTTCAGGGGCTGCCCTTTCTGTATTTTGTTTTTCCGTATCTGCAGAAAAAGGAAAAAGCGTCCTCTGCAGTGGGGATCAGCAGTCTGCTGACCGCGGGGATCCTGACAGGGATCGTTCTCCTCTGCCTGGCGGTCTATGGGGAAGGCGTCCTTGCAGAGAAGCTGCTGCCTGCGCTGCAGATGATGGAGCGGGTCAGCTTCACAGGGGTATTCCTGACAAGACAGGATGTATTGCTGCTATGGTTCTGGATGGCATCGGTATGTATCTTCCTTTCCGGAGTGATATTTTATGGCTCTGGGCTGGGGGCTCGTCTGTGCAGGCAGAAGAAGGAAAGCCGAAACGGGTGGTTCTGGGGCTGTCTGACGGCGCTGTTTCTGTTTTCGCTGCTGCCGGAGGATCTTTCTATGGCCTATCGTCTGCGGCTGCAGACGGCGCCCTGGCTCAATCTGGCCTATCTGGTGGTTTTGCCGGCGGCACTGCTGATTTTTGGGAGAGGGGGCAAAATGCATGGTTAAATGGAAGGGAATACTGCTGCTGTTTTTGCCTATGCTGCTTCTGACGGGATGCTGGGATAAAAAGGACCCGGAGGATCGGACTTTTATCATTTCCATGGGTGTAGACCTTTCTGCAGAGGGCTGCAGTTTCAGTTTCGCTCCGGCGGATATTGAAAAGGGCGAGGCAAAAATGCTGGAGGCAGAAAGCCGGACTCTGGCGGGGGCGGTGGCACAGATAGATACCCGCACTTCCCGTAAAACCGATCTGGGGCAGATGAAAACTATTATTTTCAGCAGGGATGTCCTGGCAGAAAAGGAAAAACTGGATGCCCTTCTGCAGGAGCTGGAGCGAAGCCAGGCAGTATCAGAAAAGGTAATGCTTCTGGCGACAGAAGGCAGTGCGAAAGACTGCGTGGACGCAATCCTGGCAGAGGATGGGAAGACAGGGCTTTTCCTGTGGGATTTTTATAAGAATACGGCAAGAGAAGTGGCGGTGACCAAGGGGATGGATCTGGATACCTTTCTGACGGAACGGTGGGAACAGGGCGGCAATGCGGTCTTTCCCCGCATATCCGCAAAGGAGAAAAAGCTGGAGGTAGGCGGCGGCCTTGCCCTTGCAGGGGAAAAGACCTATGTTCTGGATGATAAGGAGGAAAGGGGCTATCTGTTCCTTTTAGGAGAGGCAGAGGGAGCCCTTCTGGAAGGGAAATATAAGGGTGAGACGCTTCCCCTGGAGATCGGGAGAAGTGATGTGGAGTATGTATTTTCCCTGCAGGATGCGAATATCCTCTGTACGGTCCGTCTGCCGCTGGAGGGGGC
>JAFRZQ010000156.1 GCA_017442465.1 Anaerotignum sp.
AATAAGGCGGCGGAATTTGATAAATCTAATCCCGAAGGAAACTTAGAGGGCTTTTTGGAGGAAGTGGCTCTGGTGGCGGATATCGACAGCTACGAAGAAGGCGAAGAAGCTGTTGCCCTGATGACTCTGCACAGCGCAAAGGGTCTGGAATTTCCCTATGTTTTCATCATTGGTATGGAAGAGGGCATGTTCCCCGGTTATCGTGCGGTGATGTACGGCGGTGAAAAGGAAATCGAGGAAGAACGCAGACTTTGCTATGTGGGCATCACCCGTGCGAAAGAAGAACTCTTCCTGACCCATGCAAAAAGCCGTATGCAGCACGGTATCACCCAGTACAATCCACCTTCCCGTTTCCTGAAGGAGATCCCTGCGGATCTGGTGGATCTGCCCACCAGACAGGTTTCTGATATGGCGAAAAAATATGATGCTATGACCCAGAACCGTACCATGACCATGGGCAGAAAGAATACCCTTTCCCCTGCGGCGAAATTTGGTATGGGAGCGAAGAAGGAAATGCCTGCCCCTAAGGATTTTAAACTGGATTATGGCGTGGGTGATAAGGTAAGAGCTCCCAAATACGGCATTGGTACGGTGGTTTCTGTGAACCCCGGCGGTGCGGATTTTGAGGTTGAGGTATCCTTTGCAGGAAAAGGTACGAAGAAATTCATGGCTAGACTTTCCAAACTGATCAAAGTGAGTGAATGATATGAATATGAAAGATTTAGTTGAAAAACTGAATGAAGCGGCAAAAGCCTATTATCAGGAGGACAGGGAACTGATGAGCAATCAGGAGTACGACGCCCTCTATGATGAATTGGTAGCACTGGAAGAAAAAACAGGCACGATCCTTGCCAACAGCCCCACCCAGAAGGTGGGCTACACGGTCCTCAGCAATCTGGTGAAGGTACGCCACGAAAGCCCTATCCTTTCTCTGGATAAGACAAAGGAAACGGCGAAACTGGCATCTTTTCTTGGTGACAAAGAAGGTATCCTCAGCTGGAAACTGGACGGGCTGACCATCGTTCTGAAATATAATAACGGCCTTCTGGAGCAGGCCATTACCCGCGGCAATGGCGAGATCGGCGAAGATGTGACCCATAACGCTAAGGTGTTTTCCAACCTGCCTGTTTCCATTCCCTTCAAAGGGGAACTGGTGCTCCGTGGCGAGGGTGTTATCCCTTACAGCGAGTTTTATCGCATCAATGATGAACTGGGTGAAGATGAACAGTATAAAAACCCCCGAAACCTCTGCAGCGGCACCGTGCGTCAGCTGAACAGCGAAATTGCGGCAAAGCGAAATGTGAAATTCTTTGCCTTTACGCTGGTGAGTGCAGAGGGAGAGGAGATTTCCGACAGCAAGGCGAAAAACATGGACTGGCTGGCATCTCTTGGTTTTGATGTGGTGGAGCATGTGATGGTGACTGCTGAGAATGTTGCCGAGGAAGTGGAAAACTTCCGCAATCGCATTGAGGACAACGATATCGCCTCCGATGGTCTGGTCATGACCTTCGACAGCATTTCCTACAGCCAGAGTCTTGGCAGGACTGCCAAATTCCCCAAGGACTCCATCGCCTTCAAATGGGCAGACGAAATGGCGGAGACTACCCTGCGTGAAATCGAATGGAACACATCCAGAACGGGTTTGATGAACCCGGTGGCTATTTTTGACCCTGTGGAACTGGAAGGCAGTACTGTGAGCCGTGCCAGTGTCCACAATGTAAGCATTTTGAAGGAACTGAAGCTATCCATCGGCGATAAAATCAAGGTATATAAAGCCAATATGATCATCCCTCAGATCGCGGAAAATCTGACGGGGGAAGTTTCTACGGCAGAGATCCCCGCAAACTGTTTCGTCTGTGGCGGGGAAACGGAGGTACGAAAACTTCGTGACGGGGAAGCACTCTATTGCACCAATCCTAACTGTTCTGCTCAGCGTATCCAGGCCTTGAGCCATTTTGTTTCCCGTGATGCCATGAATATGGAAGGTCTTTCTGAGGAAACATTGAAAAAATTTCTGGAAAAGGGGTTTGTGGCAAACTATCCCGATATTTTCCGTCTGGAAAACCATAAAGATACGATCACGGAAATGGAAGGCTTTGGGGAAAAATCCTATCAGAAACTTATTGCCTCCATTGAAAAGGCGAAGGATGTGGAACTGCCCAACTTCATCTATGCATTAGGCATCAACCATGTAGGACTTCGCAATGCAAAACTCCTTTGCTCTAATTTTGATTTTGATCTGGAAAAAATCAAACAGGCAACAGAAGAAGAACTGGTGCAGGTGGAAGGCTTCGGTGAGATCATTGCCCACAGCATTGCCCATTATTTCCGCCAGGAAGAACATCTGACACTGCTGGATGATGCACTGCAGTATCTTCGCATCAGGAAAACAGAACAGGCTGAAACAGGAGATGGTACTATGCAGGGGCTGACTTTTGTGGTGACTGGTGATCTGAATCATTTTGCCAACCGCAAGGAATTGCAGGCATTGATCGAGCAAAGAGGCGGCAAGGTGACAGGCAGTGTGACGAAGAAAACCAATTTTCTCATCAACAATGACATCCATTCCGCATCTTCTAAAAATAAAAAAGCGGCTGAACTGGGGATCCCCATTCTCAGTGAGGAAGATTTTATGGAGAAGTTTATGAAGGAATAATATAAAAAAGGAGTATTTCCGGAAAAGGAAATACTCCTTTTGTTCGTCATATGGAACAATTTATAAACTTTTTTTTGTGGATTAAATCCATAGATTATTTCTATATGTTTTGCTATACTCATTAAAGATGTGTAAAAATAAATGCACAGAAAATGTGGTTTTATGGCGTATAGCGCCAGGGGGGTATATTATGAACCTGAATCAGTTGTATTATTTCAAAACGCTGGCGGAACTGGAACATTACACCAAAGCGGCAGAAAAACTGAATATTTCTCAGCCTACTTTGAGCCATTCCATTTCAGCGATGGAGAAGGAACTGGGGGCAAATCTGTTTGAAAAACAGGGCAGAAATGTGGTGCTGACCAAATATGGCCGTATCTATATGTTTTATGTGGAGAATGCACTGACACAGCTGGAACTGGGAAAAAATCAGATCGAACGTCTGGTTTCTGAAGGGGGCGGCCATGTGGGGCTGGCTTATATGACATCCGTTGGTACGAATTATGTACCTGATACCATTGCGGGTTTCCTCAGTGATCCCCAGAATAAAAATATCTCCTTCTCCTGTTACGAAGGGAATACGAAAACACTGCTGTATAATCTGAAACGGGAAAAATATGATCTGGTTTTCTGTTCCAAGGTAGAGGAGGAAACAGATGTGGAATTTATTCCTGTGTTTGAACAGAGCCTTGTGGTGATCGTGCCGGAAGGGCATCCTCTGGAGGGAAGAGGAAAGGTGACCGTGCAGGATATCTGCCCCTATCCACTGGTGAGCTATACGAAGGAAAGCGGTATGCGCAGACTGATCGATGATATGTTTGCAAAGGCACAGATCATGCCCAATATCTTCTGTCAGTTCGAAGATGTCAACTCCATGGCAGGGCTGGTTGCCGGCAATCAGGGGATTGCTATTGTTACCGACAGCGGTGCTTTGGATAACTACAAAGTAAAGAAACTGGAACTGGATACACCTCATTCCAGACGAATGGTATATCTTGCCTATGTGCTGAACAGATATCTGCCCCCTGCAGTGGAACAGTTCAAGGATTTTATCATTCAGGGAACAAGGGAGAACTTCAGAGAATATATTTTACAGAAGAAAAAAGAGATCAGAAAATAAAAAGTGAACCTCGGGTCAGAATGGTACCTCCATGTAAGACTTGAGGTTTTATTCAGAAGAGAAAGGGTTTTACTATGTTACAAGATCTGGATTATGGCAGACTGGAAAATGAATTTCGCAATATTTATCCCGCTGATGAGGATATTGTGGTCTGCTTCAGAGGAAATACAGCACTGGTACACAGAAATGGAGATAATGAACTGCAGCTGCCTACCTATAAGGATGTGCTGGCGTGGGCGGCAGTGAATAACTGGGAAAGCTGGAATGAAAACAAAACCCAGTATGTATTCCGTCTGCAGGATGTGAATTATTTCATCTGGTGGGGAGAAGGCGGCGAAAGCGGGGACCCCTCTTACGCTTATGAATCTACGATGACACTTCGTCAGGTGATTTCCAAAAACATTGCTTTTGGCATCATGACAGCGTGGCATCTGTTTGACTGGTACAGAAGCAACCGTTTCTGCGGCAGATGCGGTGCAAAGACGGTGCATGACGGCAAGGAACGTATGATGCGCTGTCCGGAATGCAATAACATGATTTTTCCCAAAATCGCACCTTCTGTTATAGTTGGGGTGACTCATGGGGACAGACTGCTCCTGAGCAAATATGCCAACCGTAACTATACCCGCTATGGTATGATCGCCGGTTTTACGGAGATCGGGGAAACAGTGGAAGAGACTGTTCAGCGTGAAGTAATGGAAGAAGTCGGACTGAAGGTCAAAAATATCCGCTATTATAAAACGCAGCCCTGGGGCGTGACAGGTGGTCTTTTGCTGGGTTATTACTGTGACCTGGATGGGGATGACGAAACGGTTACACTGGATCAGAATGAACTGGCTATGGCGGAGTTTTATCCCAGAAATGCCTTGCCTGCTCATGATGACGGCATCAGCCTGACAAGAGAAATGGTCCGTGTGTTTGAGGAAGGGCGTGAGCCAACGGGTGAGGCTTCGGTATGACTGAGCGAAAACTTAGCGAATGCTGAGAGAGTGAAGGAAGAAGCCGAAGGTTAGTGGTTTTTTCCTGCGGAACGCAAGGAAAAAAGGCAACCTTAATTTGGATTACCACTAAGAGGGGATTTATATGGAACAAAAGAATCAAAAGAAAAAAGAGATTGCCATTCTGATCGGCTGCATCGTTCTCCTGTTCCTGGGCTGTCTGGCGTTTTTTTCTGCCAGATGGTATATCACAGAATTCGGGGATACGGGTTTTGATTCCATCCTGTATACGCTCTTTTCTGAAATGAGTGGTACGGATTCTGCTGTTATCATGAATTTTATGATGACAGCACTTTTGCCTGCACTGGTGGCTTTTGTGGTGCTGACCCTGGTTTTCTGGGCCAAACGGGGAAACGGTGACAAATTTTATCCTTTTACGAAAAAACGGGCGAGATTGCTCTCTCTGGTGCTTTCCGTCGTGATGCTGTTCAGTGCGGCAGTGACAGTGGATCTGCCGGGATATTTATACTATGTCAGCCAGCAGTCCACCATCTATCAGGATGAATATGTTGACCCTCTGAAGGCGGAGATCACCTTCCCTGAGGAGAAGCGAAATCTCATCTATATTTTCCTGGAATCCATGGAAAACAGTTATATGTCAGAAGATGTGGGCGGTGCTTTGGACCGCAATACCATGCCGGAACTGACTGCTCTGGCGGCAGATGAGGAAAATATCAATTTTTCTCATACAGACGGCATTGGCGGATTCTATAATATGACGGGTGCCAGCTGGACCATCGGTGCTATGGTTGCCCATACATCCGGTATCCCTTTGAAGGTGCCCATTGGCGTGGATAGGAATGAATACGGTCAGGATTCCTTCCTGCCCGGTGTGAACAGTATCACCAATGTGCTGCAGGAAGCGGGCTATTATCAGACACTGATGGTGGGTTCTGATGCCAATTTCGGCGGCAGAAAACCTTATTTTGAGCAGCATGGTCTGGACAGGACCTTCGATATTTTTACTGCCCGTGAAGTGGGCATTGTGCCTCCCGGCTATTTTGTATTCTGGGGGATGGAGGATATGCATCTGTTTGAATTTGCCAAGCAGGAACTGGTAAAGATCGC
Organism: Anaerotignum sp.; assembly: GCA_017442465.1. Lineage (GTDB taxonomy): Bacteria > Bacillota > Clostridia > Lachnospirales > Anaerotignaceae > Anaerotignum_A. Next base: position 5,843 of record JAFRZQ010000156.1, read on the forward strand.
AGAGCAGGAACAACCCTTTAACTTTACCATGCTGACTGTGGATACCCACCGCACCAATGGTTATGTCTGCAGAAAATGCATCAGACTCTGGGATGAGCAGTATGAAAATGTCATCTCCTGCTCCAGCAAACAGGTATATGATTTTGTGGAATGGATCAAACAGCAGGATTTCTACGAAAATACAACCATCATCATTGCCGGTGACCATGTGACCATGGATGAGGGCTACATAGAGCGAAATGTTGCAGAGGATTATGAAAGAACGGTCTATAACTGTATCATCAATAGCCCTGTGGAAACAGAATATGAAAAGAACCGCCAGTTTGTGGCGGCGGATATGTTCCCTACAACACTGGCAGCTCTGGGCTGTGAGATCAAAGGGGACAGACTGGGTCTGGGTACGAATCTTTTCTCCGGAAAACCTACTCTTGTGGAAGAGATAGGGCTGGAAGCCTTTGACGGGGAACTCTTGAAAACATCGGACTATTATACAAAAAATTTTTTCTTTGACAGATAAAGATAACCCCCGGGATTTTCCCGGGGGTTATTTTATGATAGAAATACTATTGTTCAGAAGCCTGCAATAGGAAAACGTATGTATTTTCGTCTGAGTGCTCCGCAGAATACCGATACTGTAATTCTGCAAATGTTTTGGCTTTTTCCGAGTCTGTGATCTGGTTTTCTGCCAGAAAGCGTACCATCTTGCCGCGGGCCATTTTGCAGAGGGTCCCTTTTTCGATGATTTTTCCGTCTTTCCATTCGCCGAACACGCAGGTGATGAAGCGGACGTTTTTTGGAAGATGTTTGGAAATACAGGAACTGTATTCTTTGGAAGCGAGATTCAGGATGCATTCCGTGTCTTCTGCAAGGTGGTCTGCAAGGGTATTTCCCCAGAAGGCATAGAGATCCTTTGCATCAGCGATGGATAGCTTTGCCTGCATTTCCAGCCGATAGGGGATGATGCCGTCAAAAGGGCGCAGAATGCCATAGAATCCGGATAGAATACGAAGATGTTTCTGGATGTAGTCAAATTCTCTGTCTGTAAAAACGCCGGGGGCCATATGCTGATATTGGATCCCTTCGTAGGACAGGATCGCAGGTGTCAGGTTTTTTCGAAGATCCAGCTGTTCCAATCTTTCTTTATTCAAAGCGGCGATTTTATCATTGCATTTCCACAGAGATTTCAGCTCTCCATAAGACATGCTTTGCAGCCGATAATAGATCTGCTCTGTTTTATCCAGAAATAAGGGAAGCCCATGATACGCCATACTGTCCGTATCCATATTCATTTTTTTAGCGGGAGAAATGATGATTTTCATAGGGTATCACCTGTCAGATAAGCCAGGATCTCAGCAGCGTTGGTATCAGGTTTTACCTTAGGCATAGCTTTTTCTATGATGCCCTGCTCATCGATAATATAGGTAGAACGAACGACGCCGAAGCTGGTTTTGCCGTAGAGCTTCTTTTCTTTCCATACATCATATGCCTGGATCGCCTGCAGTTCAGGGTCCGAAAGAAGAATAAAGGGCAATTCATACTTCTGCGCAAACTTCAGATGGGATGCTACAGAATCCTTACTGATACCGATCACGATGATATCATTGTTTTTGAATGCTTCATAACTCTGCGCAAAAGCACATGCCTGGCGGCTGCAGCCGGGGGTATTATCCTTGGGATAGAAATATAAAACGACTTTTTTGCCGAGGAAATCAGACAGGCTGATCTGTTCTCCGTTTTTGTCTAATAATGTAAAATCAGGGGCTTTGGTTCCTGCTTCCAGCATGATGATCACTCCTTATGGTATTGGATTTTGTTATATTGTATCAGACCATAAGCATTTCTGCAATTGTATAGTGACAAACTATGAATTTATTTTTGTTTATAAATAGCATGTTTGCGGCACATAAAATGATCTGGAGGACTGCTGGATAAAGATAACTCTATAGTATCATTGGAGATGAGAAACTTGAATGGAAAACTATTCTGAAATATAATAGTGACATAGTAGTATGGCTCCCATGATAGTGCAGGGAGCTGTAGATGAGGAAGTGAGAACGAAATGGAAAGAATGACAGAGGTTTCTGCGAAGCAGTGGGACTTTATCACAAGGGACAACCTGACTGCCCGTGAAGCGGTGGACTTTTTGAAGAATGGTATACGAGTTCGTACTTTTGACGATAACTTAAAGGAAATCAGCGGAATAGAGGAATATGAAAATTTGCTGGTGGATGGTTTGTATCGGATCCAATCCGGTAAAACTGGGGAGATTCAGCTGATCAGTCTGAAAAGAAAGGTGCGAAATTGGGTTGATGGGAAAAATCTGCCTTCGGACAGAGAAGAAGTGTTCCAAATCTGTTTTGCTATGGGGTTTGATTTAGAACAGTCTGAACGGTTGCTATCTCGTTTGACGGAACAGGGCATCCATTATAGAAACGGGCGGGAAGCAATATTTGCCTATTGCTTGAAGTATCATTTGTATTATCAGGATGCCGTACAGATGGCAGATCAATTCATTGACCGTAGCAGGATGAGAGAGGGCAGCATGGAACCTCTGACCCATATTATGGAGGAAGAATTTCAGAAAGTGCGGGGGAAAGAGGATTTCTTTTGCTTTCTAATGAATCATCGAATGCAGATGGGGGACAGCCATAATACAGCATATTCCTATTTTACAAAAATGCTTGCTCTTCTTTCGGGAGAAAAGTTGGCAGATGAAGGAAAACGTTCTATGGAATATATTGCAGATCATTATCTGAGGATGAATATGCCTTTAGATAAAAAAACTTCCGGATATACTACTGTCCAGAAGATCGTGAAAAAATACTGGCCTGGGGCCAGAAATATTAAAGCTATGAAAAGCCGCAGTGAAGATGTGAACAGAAAGACCCTTCTGCTGTTATATATTGTTACTGGAGGGATGTTTGATGAAACATATACAGAATTGGATGAGGAATATATAGATGCGGCAAAATTTCTGGAAATGCACTGTAAACGTATGAATCAGATGCTGCGTGATTGTGGCATGGCGCGTATTGATCCAAGAAATATTTTTGACTGTCTGATTCTTTACTGCCTTCGCCCTGAGGATGAAATGTTTATGAGCGACCGCATGCAGTCGCTCATAAAAGAATTGTTTGAATAGATTTTAGAGTTGGTGTGATAAACCTTTCATATATACGATAGCAAGTGCCTGTTCTTCTGGTGTTAATACATCAAAAAGAGCAAGGCACTCTTTTTGTTTTTGAGACAGTGCAACAGGGGCATCTTCTGTATTGAAAAACTGAAGCAGGGAAATGCCAAAGCCATTGCATAGTTTTCTTACAGTAGATAAGGAGGGCTGATTTTCCTTTAGTATCATGGTATTTAATGTGGAATAGGGGATCTCGGAACGTTTTGCCAGTTCATAATAAGAAAATCCCCGTTTTTCACACAATTCTTTGATTCTTGCGTTTACATTGAATTCCTGCGACATATCGTGTCACCTTTCCTGAATGATCGTTATAGTATTCTGTTTGCATTTTACCTTTTTTATTCCGAAAAACATAGATGAATATAATCGTTATAATTAGGACGGAAAAACGTTGCAAGAAAAAAGTTGAACGGAAAAAATTTGCAATATTTTATAATTAAAAAATGGAAAGATTTCACCGATAAAAAGAGAGGACGGACTATGCGAAAAGAAGACTTACAGGCAAAAATAAACCAAGCAGACCATACAGCAGAG
>JAFRZQ010000157.1 GCA_017442465.1 Anaerotignum sp.
ACCAGAAAGATGGCTTTCCACGGACGTGTGGAAATGGATTCTTTGAAGATGCACAGAGCAATGATTGATGTGGCAACGATTTCAAAATTATTCAGCAGGGATGCATTTGCCGCCGAAGTCATGGTCAGTCCCACCATAAGGAAAATCGGTGCGACAATATCCAGCAGTACCATGCCGATGGTGTAAGGTAGTTCTTCTTTTGTCAGATGCAGTTCTTTGGAATTGCTGCGTTTCTGGAAAATACGCAGGATGGCTACGCCCAGACCAGCCCCAAGATAGAGGAATGCCGCCATCATGGTGGCAGGGATCTCCTGCAGCAGGAGTTTCGATACAGGGGAAGAAATGGCATACAATGCCGCTGCACCTATGGCAAAAAAGATGGCTGTTGTTTGTTTCATATCTTATCCTCCCTACTTCATAAAGCGGTCGATGGCAACGGAAAGATGTTCAATGGCTTCTTTGTCATCGTTTTCGATAGCATGGACGATGCAATGCTCGATATGGTCTTTCAGGATGAGTTTGCCTGTATTATTGACAGCGGATTTCACTGCTGCCAGCTGAATGAGCACTTCGCTGCAGTCTCGTCCTTCTTCTACCATTTTTTTCACAGACTCCAGGTGCCCGATGGCTCTGGAAAGACGGTTGATGACTGCCTGTGTATGTGCATGAGAATGGGTATGTTCCATAGTAATGACCTCCTTTTTATATCCCCCTGTGGGGGATATTTGTTACAGTATAATACAGAACTGCAGAGAAGGCAAGGCAATAAAAAAGACCTCCATAGGAAGCCTTTATTCATAGGTTTCATCGGCAGGGGCACCTTTTCGTCCTGTTGGTGTAGTGCCGAAATGCTTTGCGTATGCTCTTGTAAAGGAAGAGTAACTGCGGAATCCAGACTGAAAGCAGCTGTCTGTAGCGGAGATACCCTGACGGATCAGGTCACGGGCATGCAGCAGACGGCGTTCCTGCAGATAATCATGGATGGAGCGCCCGGTTTCCTGCTTGAACAGACGCATCATGTGGAATTTACTGATATAGAATTCTTCTGCCAGAATATCGATGGAAAGATCTTCGGCAAGATGGGCATCAATGTAACGCAGGATCTCCAGAATACGGCTGTCGGCAGGGGTGATCGGAGTGGAAAAGGCGGCTTTCGGATCTCGCATGCAGCGGGAGATCTCGATAAGCAGACGCAGCAGGAGACTGTTGCTCAGAATAACACGTCCGTATTCATCCTTTGCCAGTTCCTGTTCCAGGGCGTCAGAAATACCCCAGATGTTATGGGGGTCCTTCAGATGAAGCACATGGCCGTGTTCTCCATTGAAGATTTCTTCTAGCTGGCAGTTAGAGACGGAATGCTGCTGCAGGAATGCCGGCGATATATATATGATGACCCTTTCATATAATAATCCGTGTTCAAATTCGGGGCGGTGGACACAGCCGCTGCCGATGAGAACGATATCTCCTGTATCCAGAGAATACCGCTGCCCGTCTACGGTATAGCCGCCGCTGCCACTGCGAAGCATCAGCAGTTTGCAGAATTCATGATAGTGGTAATCCACATTTGTTCCTTCTCTGTCTTTCAGATGAAATAAACGGAAATCATCCAGAAGGTATCCTCGTTTTTCATAGTTCTTTTCCACTTTTTCACCTCCAAAAGCATTGCGATAGCATCATTTGCAATAATTATAGCATAAATTGAATTTTATTTGCAAGTAGTGCTGAATATAATAAGTGTAAAGATTGAAATCTGAAGTCTGTTGAAGATAAAGGAGTGTTGACCATGTTGATCGTAAAAAAGTTTGGC
>JAFRZQ010000158.1 GCA_017442465.1 Anaerotignum sp.
ACTTTATCACATTTTCCTGTTCGCATCAATGCTTGGTGAAATTGCCGGAGTTGGAATCTATCAGTCCAAAGGGAAAAAGGGTGAAGGCATCTGTCCGCGAAAATCCCTGTTTACAATGGCCTTGCAAACAGATTATAATAAATAGATATGAAAGAATAAACTCATTGATTTACATAGAAAAGGTGACATTATGAAAGTAATCATCATCGGCGGCGGCGCGGCAGGCATGATGGCTGCCCTCTCTGCAAGGGAACAGGGTGCAGAAGTGACTATTTTGGAACGACAGGCCCGTGTCGGCAAAAAACTTCTTGCCACAGGTAACGGCCGCTGCAACCTCTCCAACACAAAACTGACACTGAAAAACTATCACGGACAGGATGCCAAATTTGCTGATTTTGCCCTTTCCAATTTCGATACAGAAAAAACACTGGAATATTTTGAAAACCTCGGTCTCATCACAACTGTTGAACCCAGCGGCAAGGTATATCCCCTTTCCGATCAGGCGGGCAGCGTGGTGGATGTCCTCCGTCTGGCTCTGGAAGAAGCAGGCGTGGAAGTGCGCACCGCTTTTGAGGTAACCGGTCTGAGAAAAGGCAAAAAAGGCGGTTTCCAGGTTTCTTCCAAAGAAGAAACATTACAGGCCGATTCCGTTATCATCTGCTGCGGCGGCATGGCAGGTGCAAAAGTAGGCGGCACCCAGAGCGGCTATGAACTCCTGAAAAGCATGGGCCACACCATGACAAAGCTGTTCCCTGTTCTGGTGCAGATCAAAACAGAAGCTACATACGTAAAAGCCCTGAAAGGCGTTCGTGCTGATGGCGCCGTTCTGGTGGAACGAAACGGTAAAATTCTTGCGGAAAACGCAGGCGAGATCCAATTCACGGATTTCGGTGTCAGCGGCCCTGCCATCTTTGAAATCTCACGCGCCATCTCCACAGGCAAAGGCCCCATAACGATCCACCTGAATCTCCTGAGAAACATGAACCATGAAGAAGTAGTAACGCTCCTTCATAACCGAAAAAAAACAATGCCCAATCAAACTCTGGAAAACTTCCTGACGGGCATCCTGCATAATAGATTGGGACGCACCATCCTGCGCTATGCAGGCTTTGGTTTCACAGATCCTATCCATACCTTGAAATCCTCTGACATTAAGCGAATCGCTCATGCCATTCAGGATTTCGAGATCCCTGTTATCGGTGCAATGGGCTTTGATGCGGCACAGGTGACAGCCGGCGGCATCCGCACAGAAGAATTCAATCCCAAGACCATGGAAAGTTATCTGGTGCCAAATCTTTACGCAGCAGGCGAAGTACTGGATATTGATGGCGACTGCGGCGGCTACAACCTGCAGTGGGCGTGGGCCAGTGGCTATCTTGCCGGCAAACATGCAGCCCAGCAGAAAAAATCCCCCACCCCTTACAAAAAAAAATAAAAAATGAAGCCCTCTCTTTCGAGAGGGCTTTTTGATTGCTTATTTCATCCATTTGCCGTCCAGAATGTCTTTTGCATCTCTGGTCAGAGGGAAAATGTCTTTCTTTTCGATATATTTCAGATCGAATTTTCTGTTCAGTGCCGCAAAATGTTTCAGACCGAAGGCAATTCTGTTCAGGTAGGAATATACGCCGACAGCACCTGTACTGAAATCATTTGCTTCTTCGCCATAGATATTACGCAGTTCTCTCAGATCGGGGAACAGCTCATCTTTTGTAGAACCAAAACGCTGCAGTTCCAGAGGCAGCTGACCTGCTTCCAGCAGTTCGCCAACCTTTTTCGCACTCATAGCCGCTGCCATGGATGCACGGCAGATACCTACTGCGCTGATGTAAGGTGCGCCCAGTGCCAGTGCTTTATATACCTGATCTTCCATGGAGAAACCGCCTGTCACTGCGATATGGGGCAGTGTCACGCCTTCTGCTTCCAGTCTTTCCATGATTTCGTTCAGATAGCTCTGCATTACGCAGGTAGGCAGACACCATTCATTCATCATCTTGCAAGGGCTGTAACCGGAACCGCCGCCGGCACCGTCAAATGTTACCATATCCACCTGTGCCGCTGCTGCAATACGCAGAACGTGTTCCAGATCGGCATAGTCATAACCGGCCATCTTGAAATATACATTTTTCAGACCCATTTCACGCAATTCGTTAATGCGGGGTACCAGATAATTTTCATCCCACATAGGCAGTCTTGCATAAGAACGGAAGTTTTCACCGAAGCCTGCGTTGTATTTTGCAACCACTTCAGGATCGGAAGGATCGGGCAGAACCAGCAACCCCTGTTCCTGTGCTTTCAGTGCTGCTTCCAAAGTCGCCAGTCTGTTGACGGGCTGTGTGCCTTTTGCGGACTGACCAAATTTGAATTCAATGGCTTCACAGCCGCATTCCTTGATAGCATATTCGGGAACGCCGATTCTGTCATCGTCCACATTTACCTGCAGGATGATCTGACCATAGCCGCGGTAATATTTACGGAAAGCATCCAAAAATTCACCCAGTTTGGGGCAATGTACTACCTTGCCGTTTTCCAGTTTCAGTGTGGGATCTTTTGTAACAGCACCTTCACCGATGACTGTCAGAACGCCGGCCATGGCTGCACCACCAAAGTAATCCTGCCAGTTCAGTTTGATCAGAGCAGGCAGAATGATGGGCAGTTTCAGTTTAACGGGATTGATGGTACCGATTTCTGTTTCCAGATTTACGTCACGGATGGTCGCCTTGTCAGAGTCCGCTTCTGCACCCACTGCACCAAATACACGACCATTGATATTAAAATGGGAATAATCGATGGGATATACCTTTTCGGATGCCACCTGATTATCGCCTGTAGTTGTAGGATAAACCGCATCGGCACCGCGTACAGCGGAAATACCGATCTCACATGTGCCTACGCAGTCCGCTGTACACATGGAACACATACCGGAAAATGTGCTGACATGCTGAGGGTCGCGCAGTTTTGTTCTATTGAAAGAAGAACCTAATAATGGACTATAAGACATAACAAGACCTCCTTTGATTGTTTGCAATATATTTGCATTTAGCATAACACTTCCGCGGACATTTGTCAATTTATGACAAACAGCATTGCAATTTATTCATTTTCTTTATTTATATTAAACAAATATGTTTTCTCATATTGCAAGGCAAAAAAATCCCCTGCCAAAAGGCAGGGGATTCGATCTCTATGTATTTAGTTGCCGCGTTCCTTCAGAATACCATTCTGATAAGCATAAACCAGTTTTTCCAGTTCGTCTACGCTTTCCTGCAGTTTTACGCCAATGTCTGTATCTCTTACACGGATACGATCCTGTGTATACTGCAGTGCTACTGTAGAAGACAGGATATCCTGTTCTTCTGCCACAGCAATGTC
>JAFRZQ010000159.1 GCA_017442465.1 Anaerotignum sp.
ATTCGCATTCCAGTGCCCCGGCGGGTGCGTCATTTTCCTGCACCTGTTCCATAACCACATCCATGGGAAGGGTCTGGTCGGCAATGACCTGAGTGGCGATGCGGTAAAGGGCGCGGGTATCGGCGTTGGGCTTGATACCGAAATCGTTGAACAGCCGCTGACTCAGTGCATCATATACCTGAACGGCACCTTTCTGATCGCCCAGATCCAGAAGTGCCTGCATCAGCTGCTGGTGCAAAGGTTCATGATAGGGTTCGATGGGGAGTGCATTCCGGCAGATATCAGCGGCTTCCTCCTGACGGCCCTGGGCAGAAAGCAAAGGGCATGCGGCAAGGATGGTTTCGATATAGAGATTGTGAAAATGCGTGGTCATAGGGATGACCCAGGGCTCAGCAGAAAGTTTCTGCAGGAAATCTCCCTGATAGAGTGCCAGTGCAGACAGATAGTTCTGCAGACGGTCCGCATCATTTTCGCTTTCGGAATGACAGAGCGTTTCAAAAGTTTCCAGATCCAGTTCCATAGGGATATCTGTATTCCATGTGTAGCCGCCGTCCTGACGAAGGATCAGCGTATGACCGGCTGAAGGCCAGAGCTGATCCAGTATGGTGCGGGCGCGGTGGAAGGTGATCTTCAGCGTATTTTCGGGATTGCTGGAGGAATCATCCCCCCATAAAAGCTGGATCAGTTCCTGACGGGAAACGATTCGTCCTTTCTGGCAGATCAGATAAGCCAGAAGCAGCCAAACTTTTTTGGAACGGTTGTTGTTATCAGAAATTGTATTTTCGCCATATTGCAGGGAAAACTCTCCCAGCATACGGATATATAAAGTTTCCATTTTCGGAGGCCTCCTTTGCAAATGGAATATAGTTACATTTTGGATGTATTTATCATAGCACTTTTTACGATGGTTGCAAACTGTTTTTCTTTTCTTTTAGAGGGATGTCTGTTATACTAAACTTGAGAAAACATACCTTATCTGAGAAAAGACCCGATGGAAGGGAGTTCGGATGATATGAAAAAAAGATGGATCACGATACTGTTTACCATGATCTTCTGCATGGGCTTACTGCCTGCCTGCGGAGGGGAGGAAACAGCATATATCGATAAAGCCCCTGTGGAAGAGGTAAAACTGGAGGAAGAAGCGGCTATTCTGGCTTCTGCCCCCGGTGCAGTGCCTGCAAATATGACGCAGAAGCCGGCGGAACAAGGCAGAGTGCATCAGGAAAAGAGAAGCGATAAGGCAGTCATCGATTATACCGATACGATGGACGGTTATGTGCAGGCCCAGTTCACAGCTTCTACCCAGAAACGGCTGAAAGCCCAGGTGAAAGGCCCTACGACCACATATACCTATAATATGACCGCAGGCAAGATGGAGACCTTCCCTCTTTCTGACGGTAACGGGAAATATCAGGTGACAGTTTACGAAAATACCACAGGCAATAAGTATGCAGTGGTTTCTTCTGTGACATTTGACGTTGCCCTGAAGGATGAATTTGCACCTTTCCTGCATTCCAATCAGTATGTGGATTATGCTGTGGCACCTAAAACCATCGCGAAAGCGGCGGAACTGACCAAAGATGTGACAGATCCCCTGAAAAAGGTGGAAAAAGTATATGATTATGTTGTAAAAAACATGACCTATGATAAACAGAAGGCAGCGGTGGTGACCAGCGGTTACCTGCCTGTGCTGGATAATGTACTGGAAGCCAAAAAAGGCATCTGCTTCGACTATGCATCCCTGATGACAGGTATGCTCCGCAGCCAGGGTGTTCCCTGTAAGCTGGTGGTGGGTTATGCCGGCAGTGCATATCACGCATGGATCAATGTATGGACAGAAGAGACCGGCTGGGTGGACGGCGTGATCTATTTCGACGGCCACGCATGGCACCGGATGGACCCTACCTTTGCATCCTCCGGCAAGCAGAGTGACGCCATCATGAAATACATCGGTGATGGTAAGAACTACACTGCGAAATATCTCTATTAAAAACAGAAAAGCAAGGCGCAGAGTAAGCGTCTGGATACGGGCTTACGGATACCCTTCGTAAGCCCGTTTGTTTTAGAAAAGGTGACAGATATGAAAGAAAAACGATTATCCAATCAGGAGATCGCCCGCTTTTGCCGCGGCCTTTCCCTGCTGCTCCACGCAGGTATCCCCATGGGGGATGGTCTTTTCCTGCTGGCGGAGGAGGAAGAAGGGGAATACCGTGCCTGTCTGGAGGAAATGGGCAGAGCCATGGATGGCGGTATGCCCCTGGCTGAGGTCATGGGCGAAAAATTCCCTGCCTATGTAACGGGGATGACCAATGTGGGTGAACGCAGCGGCAGACTGGAAGAGGCTCTGCAGGCTTTGGCGGCTTATTATGAAGAAAGAGAACGGATGGACAGGCAGCTGAGAAATGCCCTGACCTATCCGGCTATCGTGATGTTACTGATGCTGGTGGTCATCGGGGTGCTGCTGATCCGGGTGCTGCCCGTGTTCGATGAGGTTTATACGTCTCTGGGCGGCCATCTGACAGGCCTTGCCGGCGGGCTCCTTTCTCTGGGGCAGATTTTGAAGGGGATGCTCCCTTTCCTTTGCATCCTGCTGGCGGCGGCAGTGGTTTTTGTGCTGGTTTTTGCCATCAGTGAATCCATGAGACAGAAGATGCTGGAAAACTGGAACAGAAAATGGGGCGACAAAGGCACAGCAAAAAAACAGAACGATGCCCGTTTTGCCCAGGCATTAGCCATGGGCCTGAAAAGCGGTCTGCCTATGGAGGAAGCTGTGGAACTGGCAGGCTACCTGATGCGGGATGTGCCGGAAGCAGCAAAAAGATATGCTGCCTGCAGGGATAGCCTGGCAGCAGGCGAAGAACTGACAAAGGCACTGAAACAGACGGAGGCTTTGCCTGCTTCTGCCTGCCGTATGCTGGAACTGGGTATGCGGGG
>JAFRZQ010000160.1 GCA_017442465.1 Anaerotignum sp.
GAAACCATGGCACCTGAAAATCAAATAGATTTACCATATCCCACATTGCATGATACAGTACCATGCTGATCACTGTAAATCCGCGGAGACAGTCCAGCAGGGCAGTACGACCGGAAATATCTTTTTTTCTGATGATCGCCTGCACATTCTCCGCCTCCTTTCAAAAGTGATGGTTACAAATATAAGTCTCTGAAATCTAATGGATTTTCACGCATTCTGTTTCTGGAGCATCGATACGACTTCCACGTGAACACTATGACTGAACTGATCCACAGGCTGCACTTCCTTCAGCGCGTAGCCGCCCGCTTTCAGCACAACCAGATCCCTTGCCCATGTAGCGGGGTTGCAGGATACATACACGATCTTTTCAGGGCTGATCTGCAGGATCGTTTCCAGCAGCTTTTCATCGCAGCCCTTTCTGGGAGGGTCAACTACAACGATATCCGCTGTGATACCTTCTTCTTCATATAATCTGGGGATGACCTCCTCTGCCGCACCTACGGCAAATTCCGCATTGGTGATGCCATTTCTTGCAGCATTTTTCTTCGCATCAGCAATAGCTTCAGGAACGATTTCCACACCAAATACCTTCTTCGCCTTTCTGGCAAAGAACAGAGAAATCGTGCCAATGCCGCAGTACAGATCAAGAACCGTTTCGTCCCCCTTCAGCCCTGCCAGTTCCACCGCCTTGCCATACAGAACTTCTGTCTGAACAGGATTCACCTGATAGAAGGACAGAGGGGAAATTTCAAATTCAATTCCATCAATGGAGTCCGTGATGGTATCCTTCCCCCAGAGGGTAATGATTTTTTGTCCAAGGATCACATTTGTTTTTTCCTTATTCACATTCAGCACGATGGAAACAACGCCTTCTACGGCTTTCAGTCTTTCCACCAGGATATCGCTGTTCGGCAGTTTTTTGCCGTTGATGACGATGCAGACCATGATTTCGCCACTGTTTCTGCCAATGCGGGTCAGGATATGGCGCACCAGACCTTTATGTTTTTCCTCATCATAAAGAGAAATATTAAATTCATTCAAAAAATCACGCACAATACCAATGATCTCATCATTGCATTCATTCTGCAGGAAGCATTTGTCTGTATCTACAATTCTATGACTTCTTTTTGCGTAGAAACCGATGGCGCAGCCATCCTTCCCACTGCCCACAGGGAACTGGGCTTTATTGCGGTATCTCCAGGGATCTTCCATGCCCAAAGCAGGCTTCACTTCCACATCCTTGATGCCGCCAATGCGTTCCATCACATCTTTTACTTCTCTGGTCTTATAGGCCAGCTCCGCTTCATAGGACAGATGCTGCAGCTGGCAGCCGCCGCACTGCTTCGCCACGGGACACATGGGCTCTCTGCGTTCGGGAGAAACCTCCAGAATTTCCATCAGCTTGCCATAACCGTAATTTTTCTTTACTTTTACGATCAGCACACGGATGGTTTCGCCGGGCAGCGCACCTTCTACAAAGACCGTGTATCCATCGATACGACCAATGCCTTCGCCGTTGCTGCCAAGAGCATCTATCTGCATTTCATAAATTTTATTCTTCTCTACAGGAATCATCTTGTTCCTCTTCTCCTTTATATATCTCTGTTTCAGAAAACTGACATACGGTACCGTTGCAGACACAGGGACGGCAATTGGCAAAACTTGGCTTTGCTTTCCCAACGCCATACTGCAGCATTTCCCGCATTTCCTTCATGGTATCCAGCACTTCATTACGAATTTTCGCCGTATTTTTGATTTCAAACATATAATCCTGATAAACGATACGTCCAAAAGGAGGCTTCTGTCCATACACATCCTCCAGGATCAGAAAATAGGCTCCCAGCTGCAGCAAATCTCCATGATGAGGCATGTCCTCCTCATCGATCTCGCCGCTTTTCAGTTCTACAGGGACGATTTTTTTCAAAAAAGGGCTTTGAAAAACATAATCCGGCTTTCCCTGCAGTTCATACTTTGCAGAATACAGCAGTTTCCCAAAGTCCTCTTCATGTTTTTTCCCCTGCTTCTGGTCTGCATAAATAAGGGAATACCCTCGCACATCGTCTCTGGCTGTCATTTTCTGTATATTCGGTTTTCCTTTTTTGATCAGTAGCAGAAAAAACAGCAGACATACCACAATAATGATTGCCCAATCCATCATTCCAAAACTGCTTATGATATCCTTAAACAACTCCGCCATTTTGTATCCACAAATATCCCGCAATCAATGCCGCTGCAAACAGGATCACGATCAGTTTCCAGAGCATTCTTCTGAATTTCAGCAACAGATAGCTTCTGCGGTGATATTTTTCTCCTTTCCGGAATTCACTGGCTAAACTATCCTCTAAGTTCAGCCTTTCATTCCGTTCTACATAGATCCTTCTCAGTTCCTTGCGGCCATACAGGCGTTCGTAGTACCACTGATAGGGACAATAATCATATTTGCTGATCTCATGGGCGGAAAGTGTTTTTCTTTCCATGTTAATTTCCTCTTACTTCCAGTCACTCTTACGAATATTTCTTGCCAACATACGGTGATAGCCTGCCCA
>JAFRZQ010000161.1 GCA_017442465.1 Anaerotignum sp.
TCACACCGCTAATAATGATACCATAAACAGTCCACCCCCGCAACGAAAAATCGACAGCTCTTGACAAATTCCACCCTTTGAACAGATTTTTTTCTTTTTTTTCATTTCCTCTTGTCATACTGCCCGACTTTTGTTAAATCTTTGTAAAATCCAGTTTAACTTTTCCCACTTTTTCCTGCAAAAAAATCCCGAGAACCATTGATTCTACGGGATTTTTCTTAACTCAACCTTTATTATTTCTTTACTTGTTTTTCACTGCACTTTCCGGCAGAACAAAACCGCCGCCGGCTACATATTCCCCGTCATATAAAACAAGGGACTGACCGGGAGTAATGGCTCTCTGGGGTTCATCGAAAGTGACCTCCAGAATATCCTCTCCGATCATTTTTACTGTACACCAGGCCGCCTTATGGGCATAACGGATCTTCGCCTGAAAACGCATGCCATCTTCGAATTTTTCATAGGCCATGTGTGCCAGATCACCCGCATAGAGTTTTGTCTGGAACAGATCCTGGTTGTCACACAGGAGCACCTGATTTTTTTCCACATCCACGCCATAAACGAAAACGGGTTTGCCGAGAGAAAGACCCAGACCTTTTCTTTGTCCAACGGTATAATGGATGAGACCCTTATGCTTGCCAACCACTTTGCCATTCATATCTACGAAATCGCCGGGTTTGCCTTTGTATCCGCCTTCTCTTTCAATGAAAGCAGCATAGTCACCATCAGGAATGAAGCAGATATCCTGACTGTCGCCTTTTTTCGCCACGAAGCCATCGATCTTTTCCGCAATTGCACGGACTTCATCCTTTGCGTAGTCCCCAATGGGCAATAACATCGCCTGCAGCTGTTCCTGTGTCAGACGATACAAAGCGTAAGTCTGGTCTTTTACCGCCGTGGCGGAATTTCTGACTGCATATCTGCCTGTTTTAGGGTGTTTTTCGATACGGGCATAGTGACCTGTGGCAATATGTTCTGCCCCCATTTCACGGGCCTTATCCAAAAGTGCCTGTCCCTTTACCAGTCTGTTGCAGACGATACAGGGATTGGGCGTCAGCCCTTTCTGGTACTGCTCCATGAAGTCATTGACCACACATGAGCGGAATTCCTTTTTGAAATCCAGCACTTCAAAGGGAATCCCGATATTTTCAGCCACGCGGCGGGCATCTGCAATGGCTTCTGCACTATGTTCGCCGGGCCACATTTCCATGGTCACACCGATCACATCATAACCCTGTTCTTTCAGCAGATATGCCGCAACGGTACTGTCTACGCCGCCAGACAGGCCTACGATAACTTTTCCTTTACTCATTCTCATTCACCTCATTTTTGGGAATCATTTCCCAAAGAGTTCTCTGATCAGTTTTGGACCGCTTTTCAGTCGATCCATCCTGTCTTTTTTCACAAGTCTTTTCGTATAGGCGAAAGTTTTTTCTTCCCCCTCTTCTGCCAGCATTTTCATCAGTTTCTCGATCAAAGCAATGGTTTCCGGATGCATGATCTGCTTCACACGCTTGCTTCTTTCATGGTATTCCAAAGGGCTGGCATCTGTATAGGCATCTTTCTGATACACCTTACAGGCAGCAATACGATCCATAAACATCTCCACCACATAACGTACTGGCATCTTGACCCCTTCCAGCAATTTATCGGAGGTACCGGGCATGGTATAGTCCATCCAGTATTCAAAATGATGTTTATTTCTGCCCTTATGGTGCAGCCA
>JAFRZQ010000162.1 GCA_017442465.1 Anaerotignum sp.
AGGATGACCTGATGGTCATTGCCGGTGATAATTTCTTTACATATTCGCTGAAGGATTATGTGAGTTTCTTCCGTGAAAAAGACCGCGACTGTGTTTGCGTAAAGGTATGGGAAGATGAAAGAACACTGTCCCAGTTTGGAATCGCCCTGCTGGATGAAAAAGGTATGGTGCTGGATATTGAGGAAAAACCTGAAAAACCCAAATCCAACACAGTTGTGTTTGCGGCATACCTTTATAAAAAGGAAACCGTACCTATGTTTGCGGAATATCTGGCGGCAGGCAATAAGCCTGATGCGCCCGGCAATTTCCCTGCATGGCTGTACCATAGAAAAGAAGTGTATGCGTACACCTTTGATGGCGAATGCTATGATGTAGGTACCCCCGAAAGCTACCGTGAAGTATGCGAAATGTATAAATAAAAACAAGCCGTTCTTATCTGTTTTTAGAGCGGCTTTTTTCCCGTTTTATAAGGAAGGAGAAAATGACGATAATGGGAGGCTTTCTCATTACGGTCAGTTTCTCTTTCCCGATATTTCTGAAAGGAGAAAACAAAGATGGAATGGATCGAAGTATTCGTATCTACAAGCCAGATGGGTCTGGAGCCTGTGGAAGCCGTTCTGTATGAATGTGGTCTGACAGGTCTGATGATCCACGATACATCCGATTTTGCAGAATTTCTGGAAAACCCCCACAGAGACTGGGATTATGTTGCCGATGAGCTGGTGGAAGAAAAAGAACAGCTGGTGACAGGCATCACTTTCTTTGTGAGAGATAACCTTTACGGCAGAGAACAGCTGACGCAGATCAGATCTGCACTGGCAGCAGTGAAGGAATCTGAAAAGGAACTGGATCTGGGTTCTCTGGAACTGGAAATGAAAAATGTACAGGAAGAAGACTGGGCGAATAACTGGAAGAAATATTTCAAACCCTTCCCTGTAGGGGAAAAAATTATGATCAAACCCTCCTGGGAAGAACTGACAGAACCTACAGACAAAGTTGTCCTGAAAATCGACCCCGGTCATATTTTCGGTACAGGTACTCATGAAACCACACAGCTGTGCATGGAACTGATCGAAACTTATGTGAAGAAAGACGATATGGTTCTGGATATCGGCTGTGGCAGCGGTATCCTGTCCATCGCATCTCTGCTCTTGGAAGCAAAAGAAGCAGATGCTGTGGATATCGACCCCAATGCCATCAATATTGCTTACGAAAACAGCGATATGAACGATATCCCCAGAGAAAAATATCACGTTTGTGCCGGCAATATTCTGGAGGATGCAGAACTGCACCAGAAATACAGCGGTAAAAAATACGATATGGTAGAAGCAAACATCGTTGCGGATATCATCATCGCTCTGACAAAACAGGTGCCTGATTATATCAAGGACGGCGGTATTTTCCTGTCCAGCGGTATCATTACAGAACGTAAGGAAGATGTTCTGGCGGCGCTGGAAGCAGGCAACTTCAAGGTAGAAGCAATTCGTGAAAAGAATGGCTGGGTAGCAATTGCTTCTCGCTATATGGGGTGATAGAAATGCCTAAATTTTTCTTTAACAAAAACGACATCAGCCGCGGACAGATTCAGCTGTTCGGGGAGGATGAAAAACATATCAAAACTGTTCTCCGTGCTAGAGAAGGGGAGGAAATCACCCTTTGCGATGGAGAAGGTATGGATTATCAGTGCCGTATCGCTTCTCTGGAGAGAGGTGTTCTGCTGGATATCCTTTCCAAGGAAGTCTGCGAAACAGAGCCTAAGGTAAAAATCACTCTGTATCAGGGCTTGCCCAAGGCGGATAAAATGGAACTCATTATCCAGAAATGCGTGGAACTGGGCGTAGACCGCATTGTGGCGGTTTCTACAGAACGTGCCATCGTAAAACTGGATAAGAAGGAAACGAAAAAACTGGAACGCTGGCAGAAAATTGCCGAGTCCGCAGCAAAACAGAGCGGTAGAGGCAAGATCCCAGAAATTGGCCAGCAGGTTTTAAAATTTAAAGATGCTGTGGCGGAAGCAAAGGAACTGGATGGAGCCATCATCCCCTATGAAAGAGAACAGAAAAGAGGCATCCGCCAGTTCGTGCAGGATTTCAAGGGCGAAAGCATTGGCGTTTTCATTGGCCCCGAAGGCGGTTTTGCTGATGAGGAAATTGCACTGGCTCAGGAAAACGGCATCACACCCATTACATTAGGCAAACGAATTCTGAGAACAGAAACAGCAGGTATGACAACAACTGCCATCCTGCTTTACGAATTAGACTAAGAAGGCAAGA
>JAFRZQ010000163.1 GCA_017442465.1 Anaerotignum sp.
CGGTGACATTATGAAATCCGTCATCGCTTATCTGATCTGCCGTGCTGTTTTCAAGGATAACGGTACCATTGCAGGTCTGTTTGGCTCTGCCGGCGCAGTTCTGGGTCATAACTTTCCGTTCTATCTGAATTTCAAAGGCGGTAAGGGTATTGCTGTTATGATCGGTATTACAGCGGCTCTGGCCTTTACGACGGATATCCGTCTGGCCTTCCCCAATGCCATCATTGGCTTTGGTCTGGCTTTCGGCACAAGATATGTTTCTGTGGGCTCTCTGGCCTTTGCAGTGACACTGCCTATCAGCTGCTTCCTGCTGGGCTTTGAAACGGAGGTCGTGCTGATCACCCTTTGTGTCAGCGCACTGGCAGTATGGAGACACAGAAAAAATATCAAAAATCTGATCAATGGTACAGAAAACCGCTTTGGTTCCAAAAAGAAATAAGACTGGAGGTCCTAGGTGATGAAAAAAGTAGCAGTCATTGGCTCCGGCAGCTGGGGCACAGCTCTGGCAGTGATGCTGGCGCAGAATGGACATGAAGTTATGATCTGGTCCAGAAGACAGGACGCAGTGGATGAACTGCTGATCGATAGAAAAAATGACAGATATCTGCCCGGTATTGTGATCCCTGAAACGATTCAGGCAACAACAGACCGTGAAGCAGCAGTAAAGGGCGCGGAGATCATCATTCTGGCAGTGCCTTCCCGTGCGGTTGCAGAAACCGTAAGGGATTTCTCTCCTTATCTGAAAACATGGCAGATCCTTGTCAATGTAGCAAAGGGTCTGGAACCCGGCACACTGCTGTGTCTGTCTGATGTTATTCAGAGAGAAGCACCCCAGTGCGAGGTATGTGTACTTTCCGGTCCCAGCCATGCGGAGGAAGTGGCAAGGGGTATCCCTACCACATGCCTGATCACCTGCGAAAATGAACAGGTGGCTAAAGTGGTGCAGGAAGACTTTGCAAATGCCCGTTTCCGCCTGTATACCAATACAGATATGGTGGGCGTAGAGATCGGTGCAGCCCTGAAAAACGTTATGGCACTGGCAGCAGGTATGTCTGATGGCCTGGGATTTGGTGACAACACAAAAGCGGCTCTTATGACAAGAGGTATGGCAGAAATGAAACGTCTGGGTATTGCCATGGGCGGTAAGCCTGAAACATTTGCAGGCCTTTCCGGTATCGGTGACCTGATCGTAACATGCACCAGTATGCATTCCAGAAACCGCAGAGCCGGTATCCTGCTGGGGCAGGGGAAATCTCTGCAGGAAACACTGGATGAAGTGAAAATGGTCGTAGAAGGCGTGAATACGGTTCAGGCGGCCTGCGCTTTGGCGGAAAGATATCATGTTTCCATGCCCATCACACAGGCGATCTATGGCGTACTGTTCGAAGGTGATGATGTACAGGAAGCTGTGATCAACCTGATGACAAGAGAATATAAATCCGAAGAGTGATTACATAATTCCGGATGAAAGATATAAAATATAAAGGTTGATTTTCAGAGCCGTTGTCTATACTGAAGACAACGGCTTTTTTGTGACAAAAATTCATAATTTGTTAACTTTACAAAATCTGGGAATGGTTTTATAATGATGTGGTAATAAAAACCATGTGTTAAATTATTGATATTGTCATAAAATCAACTGAATATATTCTGGAGGTACGAAAATGGAAAACTTCATTCTGAGCTGCTGCTCCACAGCAGACCTGACAAAAGAACATTTTGAAAAAAGAAACATCAATTATGTTTGCTTCCATTATTATCTGGATGAAGCATACTATTCCGATGACCTGGGCCAGTCCATGAGCTTTGCAGATTTTTATAAGGCTATGGAAAATGGTGCCATGACAAAGACTTCTCAGGTAAATGTGGCAGAATATGAAGAATATTTTGAACCCTTTCTGAAGGAAGGGAAGGATATCCTGCATCTGACACTGTCTTCCGGCATTTCCGGTGCGTATAACTCTGCCATGATCGCGAAAAATATGCTGGAGGAAAAATATCCCGACAGAAAGATTTATGTGGTGGATTCCGTCTGTGCAGCCTGCGGCTATGGCCTGCTGATGGATACACTGGCAGATATGAGAGATGTAGGCAAATCCATTGATGAACTGCATGACTGGGCAGAAGAAAACAAAAATAAACTGCATCACTGGTTCACAGCGACAGACCTGACATACCTTATCCGCGGTGGCCGTGTGTCCAAGGCATCCGGCTTTGTGGGCACCATGCTGAATATCTGTCCTTTGATGACAGTTGCACCTGATGGTACACTGAAGCCTGTGCAGAAGGTGAGAACAAAGAAAAAAGTTCTGGAGGCACTGGCAAACAAAATGGAGGAAAATGCAGAAAACGGTACTGCATACGGCGGTAAATGCTTCGTAGGGCATTCTGCCTGTGAAGAGGATGCGAAGGTAGTGATTGCCCATATCGAAGACAGATTCCCTCAGCTGAAAGGCAAGGTCCTGCTGGGCAATATTGGTACTGTCATCGGTAGCCATACAGGCCCTGGCACAGTGGTAATTACTTTCTGGGGCAAGGAAAGAGCATAACGAAAATCAACCGAGTCGAAAGGCTCGGTTTTTTGTTATTCTTTTGCCAGTTTGTCCCATGGCAGTCTGTGGCGTATATTTCAATTTTTCCTGCGAATACTACTTTCACAGCAAAAGACACAATGGCAGGAGGAATATAGATGAAAGCAACAGGTATTGTACGCAGGATAGATGATCTGGGAATGGTAGTTATCCCGAAAGAGATCCGCCGCACCCTCCGGATCAGAGAGGGCGACCCCTCACAGACAACATTGTCAGATTTTGATGAAAC
>JAFRZQ010000164.1 GCA_017442465.1 Anaerotignum sp.
CGATTCCCGCGAGCCCAGCGATTATCTGCCTCATACCTATACACCTCATTGTGTATGCTATGTGGGCACCCATGATAATGAAACCGTGATGGCATGGAAGGATGCCGCAGCCCCCGAGGATATTGCTATGGCGAAAAAATATCTGGGGCTGAATGAAGAGGAAGGCTTCCACTGGGGTGTCATCCGCGGCGGCATGAGTTCCGTAGCGGAACTGTTCGTAGTACAGATGCAGGATTTCCTTGCGCTGGGGGCGGAAGCCCGCATGAATACACCCAGTACATTGGGCACAAACTGGCAGTGGAGACTGACGGAAGGCCAGATCACAGAAGAATTGACCTCTAAAATTGCCGAAATGACTCGGCTTTATGGAAGGAGCAGTAAAAAATGGCAAGCGTAACGCTGAAAAATATTAAGAAAATTTACCCTCATGCACAGAAACAGAAAAAGAAAAAAGGCGAACCCGAAAAGAAATCCAATCTGAAAATCACAGATAAAGGCGTGATCGCTGTTGAAGATTTTAATCTGGAAATCGCTGATAAAGAATTCATCGTACTGGTTGGCCCTTCCGGCTGCGGCAAATCCACAACACTGCGTATGGTTGCCGGCCTGGAAGAGATCAGTGAAGGGGATCTGCTCATTGACGGCGTAAGAGTCAACGATGTATCCCCTAAGGACAGAGATATCGCTATGGTATTCCAGAGCTATGCCCTGTATCCTCACATGACAGTATACGATAACATGGCATTCTCTCTGAAAATGAGAAAACTGCCTAAGGAAGAAATCGATCAGAAGGTACGCGAAGCGGCTGAGATCCTGGATATTACACAGTATCTGGATCGTAAACCCAAAGCACTGTCCGGCGGTCAGCGTCAGCGTGTAGCCATTGGCCGTGCTATCGTTCGTAACCCCAAGGTTTTCCTGATGGACGAACCTCTGTCCAACCTGGACGCAAAGCTGCGTAACCAGATGCGTGCAGAAATCATCAAACTGCGCCAGAAAATCGATACAACATTCATCTATGTAACACATGACCAGACAGAAGCTATGACTCTGGGCGACAGAATCGTTATCATGAGAGACGGTGTTGTTCAGCAGATCGGTACACCTCAGGAAGTATTTGATCATCCTGCAAACAAATTCGTAGCAGGCTTCATCGGTATGCCTCAGATGAACTTCTACGATGCGGAACTGGTGAAGGAAGACGGCAAATACGCTGTTGTTCTGGATGGTGCGAAAGTATTCCTGTCTGATGACAAACAGGCTAATCTGGCGAAGAAAGACGTACAGCCTCAGTCCGTGACACTGGGCGTTCGTCCTGAACATCTGCTGCTGAAAGGCGATGCAGGCCAGATGATCAAAGGTAAGGTAGACGTTAGCGAAATGATGGGCTCTGCTATCCACCTGCATGTGGATGCCTGCGGTCAGGATTCCATCATGATCGTGCAGATGAACGATATCCATGATGAAAATCTGGACTTCTCTATCGGTGCACCCGTTTCCTTTACATTCCGTGGTAAAAACGTAAATATCTTTGATAAAGAAACAGAATTGAACCTTGAGTTCTGATATATCTGTAATTAAGCCTTAGACCCAAATGGAGGTCTAAGGCTTTTCTTTTTCTATGGAAAAAAAAGGATAGATATGGTATGCTAAACCAAGAGTGAATGGAGGGATAGATATGGTTTTTACACCATTTAAGATCAAAGATATGGAACTGAAAAA
>JAFRZQ010000025.1 GCA_017442465.1 Anaerotignum sp.
AGTGTCTGCTGGGGAACCATATCCACGACCCTTGCATTACAAACGATAACAGGAATATCCAGCGCACTGCCGGCTACTTCCGCATGGCTGTTTGTATTCTGATCCAGAGGGCCTACGATGATCGCGCCAGCCTTTCTGATATAAGGCATATAGCTGGAATCCGTAGATGCAGCAACCAGAATATCACCGGGGTTGAAGGTATGTTCTACGCCGTCTCTGGCATTGATGATCCTTGCTTTACCGCTGACTCTGTGGGTGCCGATGCCTTTACCTTTGCACAGTACATCACCTACGATGTCTACACGGAGGGTATTGGTTGCGCCGCTGAAGCCCAGAGGCATACCCAGTGCGGATACAACAGTGTCACCATTATTCAGCAGGCCGCTGCCCATAGCGATTTTCAGGGAGGTATCAAAGACACCGCCTTTGGGCAGTTCCCCTGTATACAGCATGGGTTTGCAGCCCCAGATCAGGTTCATCTGTCTCCAGACACGTTCGTCAGGGGTGCTGGCGATCAGAGGACATGTAGGACGGTGTTTTGCGATCATTCTCGCTGTAAAACCGGAACGGGTGATGGTCGTGATCGCTGCTGTATCCAGTTCTGCTGCAGTAGCACAGACTGCCATGGAAACGGCATTTGTAATGTTGATACGGGCAGGTTCTGTATAAACCGTCTTTGTCGCATAATCAATAGCACTTTCAGCCTTCAGTGCAATACGGGACATGGTCGCCACCGCTTCCAGAGGGTATGCACCGGCTGCCGTTTCGCCGGACAGCATAATGGCATCACTGCCGTCAAAGATCGCATTGGCAACGTCATTGGCTTCCGCCCTTGTGGGACGGGGGCTGTGGGTCATGCTTTCCAGCATCTGTGTTGCAGTGATCACGGGCTTGCCCAGCTGATTTGCCTTTGCAATCAGTTTTTTCTGTACCAGAGGCACTTCTTCAGGGGGAATCTCCACACCCAGATCGCCTCTGGCAACCATGATCCCATCAGAAACTTCCAGGATCTTATCGATATTATCCACGCCCTGCTGATTTTCGATCTTGGAAATGATATGAATGTGGCCGCCGCCGTTTTCTTCCAGAACTTTACGGATCTTCACAACATCCGCTGCAGAACGGATGAAAGATGCCGCAACGATATCAAACCCATTGGCAACACCAAATTTCAGGTCTTCGATGTCTTTTTCTGTCAGGGAGGGCAGATGCACCTTAACACCAGGCAGATTCACGCCCTTGCGGGATTTAACGATGCCGCCGTTGATGACCTTACAGATCACATCCGTTTCTGTCATATCTTCTACTGCCAGTTCGATCAGACCGTCATCGATCAGCACGCGGGAACCCCGGTGCAGATCTCTGGGCAGGTCTGCATATGTTACGGAAACAATGGTTTCATCCCCTTCCACATCTCTGGTAGTCAGGGTAAAGGATGCGCCTTCTTCCAGTCTTACTTTTTCTTCTCTAAATGTTTTTACGCGGATCTCAGGGCCTTTTGTATCCAGAATCAGAGGAATGGGTGCATGCATTTCTTCCCTCGCCTGTTTCAGCTTCGAAATGGTTTCTGTATGGCTTTCATACGTGCCGTGGGAAAAGTTCACACGGGCTGCAGACATCCCATTTTCAATAAGTTTTTTCATGATTTCCACTTCATTGGTGGCAGGACCCAGTGTGCAAACGATCTTCGTTCTACGCATATTGCGTTACCTCCTCATTAGATGGCCAGGACTTTGATCACATCATAGATTTCCTGATCCAGTGTTTTTTTCATTTCCATGGATTCAAGCAGATCCAGCACTTCATATTTGCCGCTGTTATAAGCCATAACAACGTTCTGCTTGCCTTCCATGATCGCTTTTACTGCATAGTAGCCCATCATGGAAGCATGCATACGGTCTGTCGCTGTAGGGCTGCCGCCTCTCTGCAAATGGCCCAGAATGGTCGCTCTTGTCTGGATACCTGTCACTTCCTGAATCTCTTTTGCCAGTTTCTGTGTGCCGCCAACGCCTTCCGCCACCACGATCAGGTTGTGACGTTTGCCGATGCTTCTGTTTTCCAGGATCTGCTGGATCACTTTGGAGCTGTCGATCACTTCTTTTTCTTCGGGGAACATAACTTCTTCTGCACCGCCGCACATACCGCACCATACCGCGATATAGCCTGCATCTCTACCCATAACTTCCACAACGGAGCATCTTTCGTGGGAGTTGGATGTATCACGCAGCTTATTCAGAGCGTCCATACCTGTGTTTACCGCTGTATCAAAACCGATGGTATATTCTGTACCGCACATATCCAGGTCGATGGTCGCAGGAATACCAATACCGTTTACACCGCGCTTGGACAGTTCTGCCAGACCGCGGTAGGAACCGTCGCCGCCGATCACCACCAGTGCATCCAGACCCAGGATCTTATAAATTGCTGCTGCCTTATCCAGACCTTCTTCTGTCATCATTTCAGGACATCTTGCTGTGTGCAGGATGGTACCGCCCAGGTTCATTACGTTGGAAACATCCTTGCTGTACATTTCCTTGATCTCACCGCCAATGAGGCCAGCATAACCTTTACGGATGCCAACCACATCGATGTCGTAGTATCTTGCTGTTCTGACTACTGCACGGATGGCAGCATTCATGCCGGGTGCGTCGCCGCCGCTGGTCAGTACACCGATTTTTCTGATTTTCTTTTCTTTCATACCTGTCATAACTCTATATTCCTCCTAAATATGAAAAGCAACCCAATATCACCTTTCAAAATTTTCCCAATAAAAAATTATTTCTTCTCAATTTCGATATCACCCGCACGGATGATACCAAACTGTGTATATATTTCAGCATTGCCGCGGATCTTCATGGCAGAAGTGTTATCTGTAAACTGGGCGATCAGCACTTCGCCCTGATCCAGTTTTTCTGTATGATGGATCTTTGTCACCTCACCGCGGGTCACACCAATGATATTTACGCCTTTTTCCAGGGCTTTCACGCAGATATAGGCTGTATCTGTTCCGATTTTTTCTGCCATAAGAGACTCCTCCTCAGTATTTCAATGCTACATTCTTTTCGCCGAGCAGCAGCCGCAGATCCTCACAGAGGGCATCTTCCCCTGTGACCCAATAGATGCGGTCTGCCTTCATCTTTTGTTTTGTTTTTTCATCGTAGATATAAACGGGAACATCCCCGCCGTATTTTCTCAGAACTGCTGTGATCTGCTCAAAAGAAACTTTTGTGCCCGCTTCCAGCTTCAGCCAGACGGACTTGGGCGGTTCCTTTTCCCCCAGTGCCAGAGGCAGCACTTCCATGGCGATGATCTTGCCTTCACCGTCTGCAGATACATTGGCTCTGCCTTTTACGATATAGGCTTCTTCCTCTTTGAGGAACATAGCGCACTGATTATATACCTTCGGGAACAGGATGACTTCCATGCTGCCCTGAAAATCTTCCAGGGTCAGGAATGCCATTTTATCATTGTTTCTTGTATATTTTACAGAAATGCCTGCTGCCATACCACCAACGATCACTTTGGTTTCTTCTTCCACCTGCAGTCTGTCCTCATCCTCTTCGGGAGGGATAAAATCCAGACTGGTGTGGCTGACTTTTCTGCGCAGGGTTTCTTCGTATTCTGCCAGAGGGTGTCCGCTGACATAGATACCCAGTACTTCTTTTTCCATGGCCAGTTTGTCTCTGGAAGGATATTCAGGAATATCGGGCAGTTCATCCTTCTGCTGGAAAATATCATCATTGCCGCCCAGATCAAACAGATTCAGCTGGCCTTCGATATTATTCTTCCTCGCCTGACCGATCCCATCCAGAATATTTTTATAAATGGTCATATACTGGCTGCGGAAACCGCCAAGGCTATCCATGGCACCGCCTTTGATCAGGCCTTCGATACCGCGTTTGTTCCATTCGCCGCCTTCCATACGATTACAGAAATCTGTCATGGAAGTGAAAGGACCATTCTTTTCTCTTTCCTTTACCAGTGCATCCACCGCGCCTCTGCCGACATTTTTGATTGCCGCCAGAGCAAAACGGATCTTACCGTCAGATACGGAGAACTGCTTATAGCCCTCATTGATATCGGGGGGCAGAAGCTGGATGCCCATTTTTTTGCATTCTTCCACATAGCCGGAAACCTTCGCCGCATTATCCATCACGCTGGTCATCAGCGCCGCCATAAATTCCACGGGGTAGTGGGCTTTCAGCCATGCTGTCTGATAGCCAACCACGGCATAGCAGGCCGCGTGGCTCTTATTGAACGCATATTTTGCGAAATCTGTCATTTCATCGAAGATGGTTTCCGCCGCTTCCACAGGGATACCATTCTTCACACAGCCGGGCACTTCATCCCCGTCGCCGTAGATGAATTTCTTTCTTTCCTGTGCCATCACGTCGGCTTTTTTCTTACTCATGGCACGGCGGACAAGGTCGCTTCGGCCGAGGCTGTAACCCGCCAGGTCACGCACGATCTGCATAACCTGCTCCTGATAAACGATACAACCGTAGGTGTTATTCAGGATCGGCTCCAGTTTTTCATGGGTATACTGCACATTGCCGCCGGCATTTTTCCCTTTGATATATTTGGGGATAAAGTCCATCGGGCCGGGACGATACAGTGCAATACCGGCGATCATATCTTCCAGACATCTGGGCTGCAGTTCCTTCATGAACTGCTTCATACCTCCGCTTTCCAGCTGGAACACACCTTCCGTCTTGCCCTGACAGATCATATCATAAACCGCAGGGTCATTCTCGGGCAGGTTATCCATATCCAGTTTCACACCGTGGATACGCTCGATTTCCTGCACCGCAGACTGGATAACGGTCAGAGTACGCAGACCAAGGAAGTCCATTTTCAGAAGACCCAGTTCTTCCAGCAGTGTCATGGTGTACTGCGTATTTACCTGACCATCGTTGGCAGACAGGGGCACATATTCCATAACAGGCTCACGGCAGATGACAACACCCGCCGCATGGGTGGAGGAATGACGGGGCAAGCCTTCC
>JAFRZQ010000165.1 GCA_017442465.1 Anaerotignum sp.
ATGTATTCCCTTTAGCTTTTATGATCATTCTATTCTCTCCTTCAAATATAAATTGTAATAGTGGACAGCAAAAAGGCTTCCGGCAATTGCCGGAAGCCTTTTTGTCATTCCTACTGTACCAGCGCCTGCATCATATTGTCTGCAAAAGCATGTGCCCGTTCCTCAATGCCATCCACCTTCAGAATGCTCATCGGATCATTTGCCGTTTCCACCATGGAAAAGCGTGCCGGCAAACGAAAGGTTTTATTCATGCTAAGGGCACTGATCACTTGTTCTGCCACAATATTTCCGCCACTGTACCCGGAAACCACGATGGCATAAACCGTCTTTTCATAAAATGCAGTTTTGCGGAATAGCGCTGTTAATCGGTTAATAAATGCTGTGATATTCGCACTGAGGGCATCATTATAATTGGGGCACAGAAGCACCAGCGCATCACATTTCAGAATAGCTGGATAGACCTGCTCTGCAATGACACCACCATAATAACAACTGGATTTTTCGCTGTAGTGCATGCACATACGATACGGACAGCCGCTGCAATCCTGAATTGTCCCGTTTCGGAGGGATATTTCCTGTATTTCGCAGTCATGAAGATTTCCCTTTACCATATTCCAGAGGGCTGATGTATTGGAAGTATGAAAATTGCTGGCATGAAGAACAAGAATATTGGTTTTTTTCTTTGGTCTGGGTTCAAAAGCCATCACTCTCTCCATCATTTCTCTGGAGGCAATATGATATGCTGTCAGATTATCCGTTTCCAGCCGCATAGCCTGTATATTAAAATTCTGCAGAGATTCCGTTCCCTCTACCATGGCTCTGCCGGGAAATGCACAGCCTGCCTGATTTGCAGTAAACATGAACTCTCTGGCAACAGATTTTGTATATAGTTCGCTTTCCCCATCAACAATAATGCCCCCTACACTGCCTTCCAGCATATCTGTATGGGTACGCAGGATCTTCAAAAAATGGAAATACTCCAGATTGATCCCTGAAATCCCCAACTGGATCGCAAACAGAATCCTCTGATTTTTCAGCGGCGCAAATTCCTCTGCATATCTGATGACCTTACAATCATAGTCTTTCAGAATCTCTTTCAATAAAGCATTCAGCCGTTCCGTGCGCTTCGCATCAGAACATTGTGGATAAACCAAAGTCAGTTTTCTTTTCATAGGATCGCCTCCAGACTTTGATATGCTTTTTCTATACGCGAAAATAAGGCTTCCGGCAAAGGCAGTGCTTCCATCTCCAGCCCGTATTCTGTGGTACGGTTTTTACAGCCCATATAAACACCCCCAAGAAAATTAGAACTATAATGCCATTCTCCACGCAGGGTAAGCAGAATGGATATCGCCGCTGAAGAAATGGCCGGTGCTACATAAGGCTTAAATCCCAGTTCTCTGGTTCGCAGATTCGCCTCTACGGCAAGGCGTGTCAATTCTCTTGACAAAGCATCGTCATAGTGATCAATGCTATTGGCTATCACTAAGTCCTCCCCATGAGGACCGTATGCTCTTCCTTCTGTCAGAAAGGAAGCAAAACGGGCATCCTGTTTGGCATAATAAGCCGCTCTGGCATTCATTACGCCCAGCCCATAGCCCTGTATCTGCTCTGGCAGGAGTCCTTTTCCATCAAATTGCCCCTCCATATTCTCATTGGAAGCAAAAAACGCTGCTTTGCAAAGAGGATCTACCGGATCGGAAACAACAGCAAAAAGCCCTTTAAAACCATCCATTCTCGCCTTCTTTGCAAAAAGAGAGATGAGTTCTCTATTTGCTTCAAACTGCGCCATCCGTACATCCTTTATATCACTTCCCGCCGGTGGAATCCCTTTAGATGCACAGAACACAAATACATCACAATCAAACAGTTCCTCTTCTTTCAGAATGACCACTTCCGGCAAGGCATCATATGCCCATGGATATGCCGCCTGATTCAGCTCGCTTTCCCATCGTCTGCAAACTGCATCATTTACATCATAAATCCCCAGTTCTTCTATACAATCCCCACCAAGCAATTTCAAAGTGGTCAGAACCATACTGCCTACATCTCCCAATGCCAGAAGATGTACCTTCTTTCTGGGTTTTGCTTCCTTTTCCATTCGTTTTTTCCATTCTTCCATAGTGCCATAGGACAGATTCACCAATGTGGCCTGCCCTTTCTCTATCGCATCGATCAGTACACATTTTTCTGCGACAAAGAGTTTTTCAGCCTTTTTGTCCAACTGCTTCTGATCCAGCCAGAAAAATCCTTCTTTCACCAACTGCCCCAGATCGGTCAGGCGACAACAGCCTTTTGCCTGCTCCATAGGGCGTTCTACAGGAACGAGTATGCCGTTTTTCCACATTTCGCATTTCATATCCATTCCTCCTTAGTATCTTTATTTCACAAGATTCTGCAGGCGGATCAGTCGTTCTATATCATTCATCAGATAAACCGATGCCGAAAGGTGCTGATCATACTGCATACAACTTCCTTCATCGGGGCATCTGGGAGAAATCACCACCTCGCTTAGTCTGCCTAATGTCAGAC
>JAFRZQ010000166.1 GCA_017442465.1 Anaerotignum sp.
AACGAACCTGGTCATTGCCTTTACCAGGTGCACCGTGGCAGATCGCTGTTGCGCCTTCCTGTTTTGCGATTTCAACCAGTCTTTTTGCGATGATGGGACGAGCCATGGATGTACCTAAGAGGTATTTGCCTTCATATACAGCGTTTGCTTTGATGCAAGGGTAGATAGCATCCACGATGAATTCTTCTGTCAGGTCTTCGATGTACAGTTTGGAAGCGCCTGTGGACAGGGCTTTCTGTTCCAGACCTTCTGTTTCTTTACCCTGACCAACGTCACCGCATACGCAGATAACTTCACAGTCATAGTTTTCTTTCAGCCAGGGGATGATTGCGGATGTATCCAGACCGCCGGAATATGCCAGAACGATTTTTTCTTTTGCCATGATGATTTCCTCCTTAAAAAAGTCTTCCGGAAGAAGACGTTTGTTCTAAATGAATTTTATAAATGGATTATACATACCTGATTCTGGAAATGCAACCCTGAAATCATAAAAATGCATTAATTTGTGTATATTTTTGTATTATGGGCATTTTCGAGGAGGGTTTTTAGGCAGTTTTTTATGCATCATGCAAAATTTGGTGAATATTTATGCATTTTTGGGTGAATGCATGTTTACCGGTACAGTATCCTGTATACATGGCTTGTTAAGGCGTATTTTTCCTTTGAAAATACAGGGTTTTGTGATATGATGAAAATGGTATATTTTATGGATATGCCATTCGACCATTTTTGAAAGAATTGGAGGAATGAAAAGTGAAACTTTTGACATACAGCTATGGCAGTGAGGTCGCTGTTGGCGTTCTGAAAAATGACGGGTCCGAAGTGGTGCCTGTGAATTATCTGGACTTTAATGTAAAGGATATGAATGAATTCCTGGAAGTGCAGAATGAAGAAAAACTGGCGAAGATGGACAGAAACAAAGAACTGATGCAGGGGAACCCCATGGAGGAAGTAACTTTGTTATCTCCTATTTTATATCCCAAGCAGGATATCATCTGTCTGGGCATCAATTACTATGCTCATGCGGAGGAATCTGCCCGCTTCCATAATGAAGCCTTTGGCGGTGACCGCCCCGAACCCATCTATTTTGCAAAAAGAGTGAACCGTGCCGTAGGCGACGGGGAATATATCGACGGCCATCTGGATATCGTAGACAGCCTGGACTATGAAGTGGAACTGGCGGTCGTTATCGGCAAGGATGCGAAAAATGTACAGCCCGAAGAAGTATTCGATTATGTATTCGGCTATACCATCCTGAATGATATGAGTGCCAGAAACCTGCAGACAGCCCATAAGCAGTGGTACTTCGGTAAATCTCTGGATGATTTCACACCCATCGGCCCTGTCATTGTAACAAAGGACGAGTTCACAAATCCCCCTGCTCTGGCGATCCGTTCCTATATCAACGGCGAACTGAGACAGGACAGCACCACAGACCTGCTCATCAACAGCATTGAAAAAGTTATCTGCCAGCTGTCCAAGGGCATGACTCTGGCGGCAGGTACAGTGATCGCTATGGGTACACCTGCAGGTGTGGGCATGGGTTTCCAGCCGCCCAAGTTCCTGAAAAAGGGCGACATCGTGAAATGCGAGATCGAAGGCATCGGCACATTAACTAATGAAATCAAATAAGACCTTGGGGCTCTGCCCCAACGCCCCGCCAAGGGAGTCTGGTCAAAGCATCTTCCGGCGGAAGACGACTTCGCCGCCGCCTAATCTTGGCGGTGCTCTTACCCTTGGAACCCGATATGAAAACGCATGTACATGCGTTTTCAAACGAGGGTCCAGGGAAATCATTTCCCTGGCAGGAGCTCGAGGAC
>JAFRZQ010000167.1 GCA_017442465.1 Anaerotignum sp.
TAAATGTTGAATTTTAGGGGCGCTGGGAGTTTCTATGAAAATTCTCAGCGTTTTCTGCAAAGGAGATGAAAAGAATGACAAAACCATACGTACTGGACTATACCCAGCTGAAAAAAGGCTGTTTCCCGGATGATTTCCGTTTTCAGACTACTGCGGAGGTAAGCCCTCTGGAAGGGGTCATCGGGCAGGACAGAGCCATTAAGGCCTTTGATTTTGGTCTGGCGGTAAAAATGAAGGGTTACAATATTTATATGGCAGGCCCTTCCGGCACAGGCAAGACCACATACGCCCGCAGCAGTACGGAAAAACTGGCGGAAACAGAACCTGTGCCCTATGACTGGTGCTATGTTTATAACTTCCAGAACCCCAGAAGCCCTCTGGCACTGCGTTTTGAAGCGGGGCAGGGCAAGCAGTTCAAGGAAGATATGGCAGAACTGGTACAGTTGTTCAAAACAGAGCTGCAGAAGGCCTTTCGGACAGAAGAATATGATGCCCAGAAAATTGCACTGGAACGTTCCTTTGATGAAAAAAGAGATGCCCTGATGGCAGAAATGAGTGCTGTGGCAGAACAGCATGATTTTCAGGTGAAAACCACAAATTCCGGTGTGTTCTTTATGCCTGTGGTGGACGGCAAGGCTGTCGGCGAGGATGATTACGATGACCTGAGTGAAGAAGCGAAGGATATCATTGAAAAGAATTCCCAGATGGTACAGGAAAAAGCCGGCTCCATCATGCGTGAACTCAGGGATCTGGATAAGGAATCCAAAAAGCAGATGGATCAGCTGGATTATAAAACAGGTATGTTTGCCATCGGCCATCATGTGAACGAAGTACAGGAAAAATATCAGCAGTATGAAAGAGTCATTTCCTATATCAAGGATGTGCAGGAGGATGTGCTGGAAAATATCAGCCAGTTCATCGAGGAAGAGGAAGAAGGGGACGAAGGGCTGGCTTCCCTGCTGCCCATGCTTTCCAAAAAGCCTGCAGAGGATGTGACCCTGAAATATAAGGTCAATCTGATCGTAGACCATTCCAAATCCAAGGGGGCACCCGTTGTGGTGACCTTCAATCCTTCCTATAACAATCTGGTGGGGGAAGTGGAATATGATTCTGAATTTGGTAATCTGACTACAGACTTCATGAAGATCAAAAGCGGGCTGTTCCATAAAGCCAACGGCGGCTATCTGATCGTGCAGGCACAGGATATTCTGTCTATGCCTCAGGCGTGGGAAGCTTTGCGTCGTGTCATCAAGACAAAAGAGATCAACATGGATTCTATCCGCGAACAGCTGGGGGCGGTGGTTGCACCAACATTAAAACCCGAACCTATCCCTGCGAAGATCAAGGTCATCATGATCGGCAGCAGTTATTACTATGATGTGCTGGATCAGTATGATGAGGAATTCGATAAATTCTTCAAGATCCGTGCAGACTTCGACTACGAAATGCCCAGAACCAGTGAAAATATCGAAAAGATCGCTCAATTCATCAAGCGTTTTGTGGAAAGAGAAAAGACGATGGAATTTGATGTGATCGCAGGTTGCGCCATTGTGGAATATTCCTCCCGTTCTGCGGAAAGACAGGACAAGTTGTCCACTCGCTTCAACCATCTGGCGGAGATCCTCTGTGAAGCGGTGACATGGGCGAAACTGGAAGGGGCAGAGCTGGTGACAGCGGCACACATCAAAAAGACCATCGAAGAAAAAGAACAGCGCATGAAGCTGTATGAAGAAAAACTGGATGAAATGCTGGAAGAAAACGTCATCATGATCGATACGGACGGCGCAGAAGTAGGTCAGATCAACGGTCTGGCGGTGCTGGATATGGGCAGCTATGCCTTCGGCAATCCTTCCAGAATCACAGCGACGACCTACGTCGGCAAATCCGGTATCGTCAATATTGAAAAGGAAGCCCGCATGAGCGGACAGACCCACGACAAGGGCGTACAGATCATCACTGGTTTCTTAGGACAGACCTATGCCCAGAATTTCCCCCTGTCCCTTTCCTGCCGCGTCTGCTTCGAGCAGAATTATAATGGCATTGATGGTGACTCTGCCTCCAGTACAGAGCTGTACTGCATTCTGTCTTCCCTGTCCGAACTGCCCATCCGTCAGGATCTGGCGGTGACAGGCTCTGTCAACCAGAAGGGCGAAATTCAGGCCATCGGCGGTGTGACATACAAGATCGAAGGGTTTTTCGACCTTTGCAAAAAACGCGGCCTGACAGGCAAGCAGGGTGTCATCATACCTGGTTGAATGTAAAGGAGCTTGTATTAAAAGATGAGGTTGTAGAAGCGGTGAAGGATGGACTGTTCCATATCTACCCCATCACTCATATCGATGAAGGCATCGAACTGCTGATGGGTACGCCTGCCGGTAAGAAGAATAAAGCAGGCAACTTCCCTGCGAACAGCGTTCATGGCAAGGTCATGAAAAAACTGAAAGCTTTTGATCAGAGAGCCCAGGGAAAAGAATAAACATGAAAAACAGATTAGAAAAACCGCCTGTTGGGAACAACAGGTGGTTTTTTTCGACTAAATTATTAAGA
>JAFRZQ010000168.1 GCA_017442465.1 Anaerotignum sp.
GCAAGGGAAGAAGAACTGCAGATCAAGGAAAGTAAGCTGCAGAAAATAGAGGAGAAGATCACCAAAACAAAGCACGGTATCTATGACCGTATCGATGTTTCCGTGGCAACCATGGATAAGATCATTGTGGTTCTGGGGGCGCTGCTGGTGATCGCTGTTTTCGCAGGTGTTTTTCTGCAGTAAGGAGGAAAAAGGTATGGAAAATTGGGAAATCAGACAGGATGCGTTACTGCAGGCATATCCCCGCTTTCAGGAGACAAAGGATTTTTATCTGGAACGCATCGAACAGGTGAAGAAGGGTTTTTTTGATACATACGGCAAAGAAAACCCCCGTATTTTCAGTGCCCCCGGTCGTACGGAAATTGGCGGTAATCACACAGATCATCAGCATGGCTGCGTACTGGCAGCTGCGGTAGATCTGGATATTCTGGCGGCGGCACTGCCGAATGGAACAAAAAAGGTCCGCATTCTTTCAGAAGGTTTTGCACCCGATGAAGTGGATCTGACAGATATTTCTGTGAAAGAAGAAGAGATCAATACTTCCGCTTCCCTTATCCGCGGGGTGACAGCAAAGCTGATGGAATTGGGCTATTCTATCGAAGGGTTCGACCTTTATGCTACATCCAATGTATTGAAGGGCTCCGGTCTTTCTTCTTCTGCGGCGTATGAAGTGATGCTGGGCCATGTAATGAATGGCCTGTTCTGCGGCGGTGAGATTTCTGCAGTAGATATTGCCCGTATCGGTCAGTATGCGGAAAATGTATATTTTGGAAAGAAAAGTGGATTGATGGACCAGACAGCGTCTTCTGTAGGTGGTGTTGTTGCCATCGATTTTAAAGATAATAGTGCCCCTGTGGTACGCAAACTGGATTTCAGCTTTGAAAAGAGCGGCTACAGTCTTTGCATCATCGATTCCGGTGCGGACCATGCAGACCTTTCTGATGAATATTCTGCGATCCCCACGGAAATGAAACAGGTGGCGGCAAAACTTGGCGCAGAAGTGCTGAGAGAAGCGGATGAAAAGCAGTTTATGGAAAAACTGGCAGAAATCAGAAAAGAAACTGGGGACAGAGCGATCCTGCGTGCTCTGCATTTCTTCCGTGAAAATAAGAAGGCTGTTCTGGAAGCGGAACTGCTGGAAAAAGGTGAATTTGAAGCCTTCCTTGATGTTGTGAAGGCATCCGGTCAGTCCTCTGCTATGTATCTGCAGAATGTAAAAGTAGAAGGGCAGGCCTTCCATCAGGAAGTACAGTATGCATTGGCGGTATGCGATATGCTGCTGGATGGCAGAGGCGCCTTCCGTGTCCATGGCGGCGGTTTTGCCGGAACAGTGCAGGCGTTTGTGCCCAATGATATGCTGGAAGCGTTCAGAAATGGCGTAGAAAAAATGGTGGGCGCAGGCAGCTGCCATGTGCTTTCCATTCGTGAAGCTGGCGGTATCGAATTGACAAAGGAGATGTGAGAATATGGCAATCTTAGTTCTTGGCGGAGCGGGTTATATCGGCTCCCATACAGTATATGCGCTGTGCGAAGCAGGCAGAGAAGTTGTTGTTGTAGATAATCTGGAAACAGGTCATGCGGAATCCGTTCATCCCGATGCAAAATTTTACCAGGGCGATATCAGTGACAAAGCATTTATCGCAGACGTTTTTGAAAAGGAAGATATTTCTTCGGTGATCCATTTCGCGGCATATTCTCTGGTAGGGGAAAGTGTGGAAAAACCTCTGAAATACTATGAAAACAATCTCTGCAAAACAAGAGATTTTCTGGAAGTAATGGTGGAAAAGGGCGTGGATAAGATCGTATTTTCCTCCACAGCGGCAACCTACGGCGAACCCGAAAGAGTGCCCATCATGGAAAATGATAGAACAGAACCCACCAACCCTTATGGCGAAACAAAACTGGCCATGGAAAAAATGTTCAAATGGAC
>JAFRZQ010000169.1 GCA_017442465.1 Anaerotignum sp.
GCTACACGGGGAGCTACGTCACGGCCGATGGAAGAAGCACCGAACAGCATGATTTCGGGATCAAATGCTTTGATAACTTCTGTTACAGCTTTTGTGTAGGGTTCTGTTACATAGTTTTCCAGCATGGGGTGGTCAACCAGGATAACTTTGTCTGCACCATAGTGGAAGATTTTTGCAACTTCGCCTTCAACATTGTGACCCAGCAGTACTGCTACTACTTCGTCTTTCAGATCTTCTTTCAGTCTTGTAGATTCACCAACAAGTTCCAGACCTACGTTCTGAACCTTGCCGTATCTCTGTTCCATTACTACGAAAATACCTTTACTCATTGTAGGGTTTCCTCCTTATATTTCTAATTTAGTATCCGATTCTTCGTCTAAGTAGATTAGATGATGAATTTAGCTTCCAGTTTGTCCATGATAGCTTTAACAGCTTCGTCTGCAGACAGACCTTCCAGAATTGTACCAGCGCCTTTTACTTCTTTTGTGAAGGACTGGTATACGTTTGTAGGGGAACCCTTCAGACCGATCATATCCAGTTCCAGTTCATCTTTCAGATCTTCGAAGCCCAGAACTTTGATTTCTGCTTCATAAGCTTCTACGATACCTCTTACGGACATGTATCTGGGTGTTGCCAGTTCAGCGATTGCTGTCAGCAGGCAAGGTGTTTTGATTTTGATGATGTGGTAACCATCTTCGTACTGTCTCTTAACTACAACGTATTCTTCTGTAGCTTCGATAACTTCTTCTACATAGGAAACCTGAGGCAGGGACAGTTTTTCAGCGATCTGAGGACCAACCTGAGCTGTGTCACCGTCGATAGCCTGACGACCTGTGATAACGATGTCATAGCCTACTTTTCTCAGAGCTGCAGCCAGGATACCGGATGTAGCATATGTATCGGAACCACCGAATTCTCTAGCGGATACCAGGTAAGCTTCATCACAACCCATAGCCAGAGCTTCTCTCAGTGCAACGTCAGCCTGAGGAGGGCCCATGGAAACTACTGTTACTGTGCCGCCCAGCTGTTCTTTCAGCTGCAGAGCTGCTTCGATACCTGTTTTGTCATCGTGGTTGATGATAGAGGGAACACCGTCACGGATCAGTGTGCCTGTCTTAGGATCGATTTTAACTTCTACTGTATCGGGTACCTGTTTAATACATACAACGATTTTCATTATAGTTGTTCTCCTTCCAATTTTTAGTTAAGCTTTTCAATCAATCAACTCTTGAACTCTTCAAGATCAAACTTTCATAGCGCCGGAGATGATCATTCTCATAGCTTCGTTTGTACCTTCGTAGATTTCTGTGATCTTAGCGTCTCTCATAGCTCTTTCTACGGGGTATTCACGGCAGTAACCGTAACCACCAAACAGCTGTACAGCCATTCTTGTAACTTCGTTTGCAACGTCGGAAGCAAAGTATTTGCACATTGCAGCCAGAGGAGCGTAGTTGCCGTGGTTGTCTTTTTCTGTAGCAGCTCTCCAAACCATCAGTCTAGCAGCGTCTGTTTTTGTCTGCATTTCAGCCAGTTTGAACTGTGTGTTCTGGTATTTACCGATGGGTTTGCCACCCTGTTTTCTTTCTTTAACATATTTCAGTGTTTCGTCGATAGCACCCTGTGCGATACCTACGGACTGAGCACCGATACCGATACGACCGCCACCCAGTGCTGTCATAGCGATTTTGTAGCCCTGGCCTTCTTTGCCCAGCAGGTTTTCTTTGGGAACTTTAACGTTTTCATAGATTACTTCACAGTTGGAAGCTGCTCTGATACCCATACGTTCGATGTTGGGACCAACAGACAGACCTTCGTATTCTCTTTCAACGATGAAAGCGGACATGCCTTTAGGGCCTTTGGATTTGTCTGTCAGAGCGAATACGATGAATGTATCAGCGAAGCCAGAGTTTGTTGTGAAGATCTTTGTACCATTCAGGATGTAGTCGCCATTTTCATCTTTTGCAGCTTCTGTTTTAACACCAGCAGCGTCTGTACCAGCGCCGGGTTCTGTCAGACCGAAGCAACCGATTTTGGAACCATCAACCAGAGGTCTCAGATATTTCTGTTTCTGTTCTTCTGTACCAAACTCATTGATGCAAGGGCAGCACAGAGATGTGTGTACGGACAGTGTGATACCTGTGGAAGCATCTACTTTGGACATTTCTTCCATGCACAGTGTGTATGTCAGAACGTCTGCACCCTGGCCGCCGTATTCTCTGCTGTAAGGGATACCAAAAGCACCGATTTTCTGCAGTTTCTGAAGCAGTTCTCTATCGTAATCTTCTGCTTCGTCCATGTCTTTAGCGATTGGTTTAATTTCTGTTTCAGCGAATTTTCTGAACAACTCCTGCTGAAGCATCTGAGTTTTTGTTAATTTGAAATCCATTTACTATTCCTCCTATTTTTTAGAAATGTCGAAACGCTCGATGAGGCCACATCGGAGCATTTCATTAAAAAAAACAACCTACTTCCCTACGACGCTGCCGTATGGACGCAGTTTATCAGCCTCTCATTTTCTGCACTTGCGCACATCAATAAGAAGCCATAATGCCTCCACAATGAATATACCATTTTTGTCTAAAATTTGTCAACATATTTGATGCAAAATAATAGATAAAAAACAGCACCGATTGTTGGTAATACCGACATATTTTCTTATATCATACCTAGGGAAAAAACCCACAAAAAAAACGGATCGAATTCCTCTTTCGGTTCGCTACTCCTAAAAGGATTTTTACACATATTTATATTTTCCATTCATTCTCCTTCGCCTGCGGCTTTCTCCCTGCAGATGATCTGCCGGAATTTATTTCGTATGCAAAAGATACTGTCGAAAAAATAACACACAAACCTGTTGTTTCGTGTGTAAATCCGTTTTTCTGCCTGTATTCACTTTACACTATTGTCTTTTCTCTGTCAATATATTTCGCATGGAAACTATTTTTTCTCATTTCCTTTTGTCGGACAACACTTCGTCATATTTGACAATGTATCCGCCACTTCCCCTTGTTCGCCTAGTGATTTTCTATGCATTTCTCCAATTTTTTCTTCGCCTTCCTTCCTTTGCATAAAAAAAGAGGACACCTTGCGGTGTCCTCCTGATGAGTCACATATTAGGTTATCAGAAATTATTCGATAACTTCTACTACGGAACCAGCGCCTACTGTTCTACCACCTTCACGGATGGAGAATCTCAGACCCATATCCATAGCTACGGGTGTGATCAGTTCGATTGTCATTTCAACGTTATCGCCAGGCATGCACATTTCTGTACCTTCGGGCAGGTTGATAACGCCTGTTACGTCTGTTGTTCTGAAGTAGAACTGAGGTCTGTAGTTGTTGAAGAAAGGTGTATGACGGCCACCTTCTTCTTTGGACAGAACGTAAACCTGAGCTTTGAATTTTGTGTGAGGTGTGATGGAACCGGGTTTAGCCAGAACCTGACCTCTTTCGATTTCTGTTCTCTGAACGCCTCTCAGCAGAACACCGATGTTGTCACCAGCTTCAGCCTGATCCAGCAGTTTACGGAACATTTCTACGCCTGTTACTACTACTTTTCTGATTTCTTCTGTCAGACCAACGATTTCAACTTCGTCCTGTACTTTAACAACACCAGCTTCTACTCTACCTGTTGCTACTGTACCACGGCCTGTGATAGAGAATACGTCTTCGACGGGCATCAGGAAAGGTTTGTCTGTGTCACGTTCGGGTGTAGGAATGTAAGCTTCGATTTCTTCGAACAGTTCCAGGATTTTGTCGCCCCATGCGCAAGAAGGATCCTGCAGAGCCTGGAAAGCGGAACCACGGATGATGGGTGTGTCATCGCCGGGGAATTCATATTCGGACAGCAGGTCTCTGATTTCCATTTCAACCAGATCCAGCAGTTCTTCGTCTTCTACCATGTCACATTTGTTCATGAATACAACGATGTAAGGAACGCCTACCTGTCTGGACAGCAGGATGTGTTCTCTTGTCTGAGCCATAGGGCCGTCTGTTGCAGCTACTACCAGGATAGCACCGTCCATCTGAGCAGCACCTGTGATCATGTTTTTAACATAGTCAGCGTGGCCAGGGCAGTCAACGTGTGCATAGTGTCTGTTCTCAGTCTGATACTCAACGTGAGCGGTAGAGATGGTGATACCAC
>JAFRZQ010000170.1 GCA_017442465.1 Anaerotignum sp.
CCTTCGTTGGCATCGATCACCAGAATGGCAACGTCACAGCGTTCCACAGCAGCAACGGCACGGATGATGGAGAATCGTTCGATCTCTTCTTTGATCTTGCTCTTACGGCGCATGCCGGCTGTATCGATGAAGATATATTTCTGCCCGTTGATCTCAATGGGAGTATCAACAGCATCTCTGGTCGTA
Organism: Anaerotignum sp.; assembly: GCA_017442465.1. Taxonomy (GTDB): domain Bacteria; phylum Bacillota; class Clostridia; order Lachnospirales; family Anaerotignaceae; genus Anaerotignum_A. Next base: position 187 of record JAFRZQ010000170.1, read on the forward strand.
CCTGCAATATTGGATACGATCAGTCTGTCTTCGCCCAGAATTTTGTTAATGAGGGAAGATTTGCCTACGTTTGGTTTGCCGATGATAGCAACTTTGATGGCATCATCTTCTTCCTCAGCCGCATCTTTATCAGGGAAATAAGAGATCACCTGATCCAGCATATCGCCCAGACCCAGAGCCTGTCCTGCGGAAACAGGCATGGGATCACCGATACCCAGTTCATAGAATTCGTAGATCGCCATAGTGTCACGTTTTACGCTGTCCACTTTATTTACCGCCAGAACAACGGGTTTCTTTGTGCGGCGCAGCATATTTGCCACTTTCATGTCATCTTCCGTTACGCCTGTTTTTACGTCTGTTACAAACAGGATAACATCTGCTGTTTCGATGGCGATCTGTGCCTGCTGGATGATCTGTCTCTGAATGATCTCTTCAGAACCGATCTCCATACCGCCGGTATCGATCAGTGTAAATTTGCGGTCCAGCCATTCACAATCGGCATAGATACGGTCGCGGGTCACACCAGGCGTATCCTGCACGATGGAGATGCGCTCACCTGCAAGTCTGTTAAACAGTGTGGATTTGCCTACATTGGGGCGACCCACTACTGCTACGATAGGTTTGCTCATAATAATTCCTCCAAAAATAAAATACCTATTACGGTTGAACTTTTCTTTTTCTAACAAACGGGCATATTCGCCCACTTTTCCATTCTGTTTAGTATACCACAAAAAGAAAGGAAGTGACAATAAAAATCGCACTTCCTTTTTCCATCTTTTCTTAAATCAGTTCCAATATACCTGCCATAACACCGCGTTTTTCTCCCATGCCTCTGTGGGAATAAAATCTTTCCTGATCGCATTTGGTACAAAGGCCGGAAATATCAATATCCTTTACGCCCATTTCCGCTAAAAGTCTGCGGTTACATTCCCACAGATCCATTTTATATTTTCCTTCCTGAGAAGGGTCTGCTTCCACAATGTCATCCGTCCACTCAATATTTGCTCTAAACAAATCCAGCACGGGTGCATCCATCTGGAAACAGCATTTGCCGATGGAAGGGCCAATGGCTGCCGTCACATCCGCAGGGTCTGTGCCAAATTCTTTCATCATTTCCTGTAAAATCTTTTCGGCCATACGTTTGCCTGTGCCCATCCAGCCGCAGTGGGCAACACCAATGGCTTTATTCTTCTTATCCAGCAGGAATACGGGCACACAGTCCGCCCCAAAAATCACCAGAGGGATGTTTTTTTCATTGGTGATCAAACCATCCACATCTGTATATCCTCTGTCGATCCAGACACCTTTGCCTTTATCCGCCGCTGTTACCCGGCGTACGTTGGTTGTATGGGTCTGCTGGCTTGTTACATAATTCTCAACTGTAAAGCCAACGGCATCCGCCAGTATACGATAATTTTCCCATAC
>JAFRZQ010000171.1 GCA_017442465.1 Anaerotignum sp.
CCGAATTTTCGATAAACCCCTGCCTCGTCAGCCGCCCGATCTGCGGCTCTGGCGCTTATGGTTCCTTCTGTCCTTCCTTTCTCTCGTAATGACCGATCGGAAGTCTGTCTGATCCATGTATTTTTGAACATAAATCGACAAGATATTATATCATCTTTTCCCCCTTCGGTAAAGCCTTTTTCCCATTTTATGCACCTTCCCGCTGTCCCTGTGATGAAAACATAAAAATCTTCAGAAAATTGAAAGAATTTCGTTATGGATTATTCATGAAGATATACTATAATAAATACAAGAAGAGATCCAACTGAATCCAACCAAAAAAGGAGGAATACATATGAAAAAAGTGTTTGCACTGCTGTTGGCAGGTGTGATGACTCTTGGTCTGATGGCCTGCGGCAATACAACAGATGAACCCGAAAACAAAACCATGCCCGAAAATATGACATCCATGGCTGCTCCCATCGACGCACTGGCAAGATGTATGCTGGAGCAGAATCTGGACTATGCCCCTCAGGATCCCGAATTTTTCTGGATTGCCCTGTTCTATTTCGCAGGAGCTTACGGTCTGGATCATGAACTGGTAGCCGAAGAAGAGGGCACCTATCAGCTGCAGATTCCCACTCCTGTTATGCAGGAACACGCAGCGGCTCTGTTCGCGGATTACAATGACCTGTATGACCTGCCCTCCATCATGAAAGGGAATATTTCCTACGACCCTGACTGGGATGCATACTCCGTTTCCCGCGGTGATATCGGTCTTTCTGAAATGAGACTGACTTCCTTCGCCGAAACAGAAGACGACTATGCCGTAACTGCGGAACTGTGGGAAATCGGCCCTGAAGAAGAGCTGATCTCTGCTTACGATGTCACTCTGGTGGATAATGCTTATGTAGACAGCATCGAAAATCCTCTGTATTTCTACAGCGTAAAAGATATTGTCCCCCTTGCCTTAGGAGAAGCAGATGAAACTGCTGAAACTGTAGAAACTGCCATCTTCAATGGCCTTGCCGATTCCCATACAGCAGAACTGACATTGCCTGACGGCACGGTGCAGGCATTCCAGTTTGATCCCGATTCTGATGTGGCAAAAATCATGGGCAGCCTGAAGGAAGGCGACGGCGTAACCATCGGCTATAACGAAACAGAGAACGGCGGTCTGATGATCGTTTCCATTGAATAAGAACAAAAGGATTACCTCAAAAGAGGTAATCCTTTTTATTTTGTCCAGCCATATCTTTCTGCAATTTTTTCTGCCACCAGAATACCATCCACCGCTGCGGAAACGATGCCGCCGGCATAACCGGCCCCTTCCCCCGCAGGGTAAACACCTTTGTAATTCAAACTCATTCCCGCACCATCACGGACGATACGGATAGGAGAAGAACTGCGGCTTTCCACCGCTGTCAAGAGAGCATCCGGTCTGTCAAAACCTTTCAGTTTTCTGCCCATGGCAGGCAGTGCTTCCCGCAATGCTTCTGTCATGAATGCAGGGAAAATATCATCCATACTGCATTCCTTTTTTGCAGGACGGTAAGTGCCTTCCACTTCGATTGTTTCAGCCGAACCCGTTTTCAGAAAACTGCCGACTCTCTCCACAGGGGCTGTAAAATCACTGCCGCCTGCCACGAAAGATTTTTCTTCCAGTTCTCTCTGGAAATACATCCCGGCAAGAGGGTGTTCACTGCCGAAATCTTCGGGATATACCTGTACCAACAGAGCAGAGTTAGCATTTCGGCCATCACGGGCATGTTCGCTCATGCCGTTGACCGCCAGTCTGCCTTCCTCAGAAGCCGCCGCCACCACATAGCCGCCGGGACACATACAGAAGGTATAGACACCGCGGCCTTTTTCTGTGGTATAAGTCAAACGATAATCCGCCGCAGGCAGTTTATGTGCTGCTTCGCCATACTGGGCTTCGTCCACCATTTTCTGGGGATGCTCGATACGGACACCCATGGCAAAGGGTTTCTGTTCCAGTGCAAAATTCTCTGCATGGAGCAGTTCAAAAGTATCCCTTGCACTATGGCCCAAGGCCAAGACCACATCATCCGTTTCGATTTTTCCGCCGTCAGCCAGAAAAACTGCGGCAATATTGTCGCCCTTCCATTCAAAACCAGTCACTTTCGCAAAGAAACGTACTTCGCCGCCCAATGCCTTGATTTTTTCACGGATATTTTTTACCACACCGCGCAACAGATCTGTGCCGATGTGAGGTTTTGCATCATAGAGAATTTCTTCCGGCGCACCTGCATCCACCATTTCCTCCAACACCTTACGGCATCTGGGGTCTTTGATGCGGGTGGTCAGTTTACCATCGGAGAATGTGCCTGCACCACCTTCGCCAAACTGTACGTTGTTTTCCACATCCAGTTTGCCTGTATTCCAGAAGGTTTCCACGGCCTCTTTTCTGCTTTCCACATCGCCGCCTCTTTCCAGCACGATAGGCTTCAAGCCCATTTCCGCCAGCATCAGGCCTGCAAACATCCCCGCAGGGCCAAAGCCAACGACCACAGGACGTTTTTCAGGCATGACTTCGCCTTTCAGCATTTTATAATCCAGATCGGGCGTTTTGGAGATATTTTTATCCTTATTCTTTTCCAGAATTTTCTTTTCGTTTTTCACTTCCACATCCACCACATAAGCATAATGGATGTTGTCTTTTTTTCTGGCATCCAGAGAACGCTTGAAAATGCGGTAGGATTTAATGTCCTCCACAGACACACGCAAAGCCTTTGCCAATTTCTTTTCCAGCGTTTTCTGGTTGCCCTCGATGGGCAGTTTCAGTTCGGATACACGGATCATCTTTCGCCACCGCCCTTCCAGTCTTCATAATATACTTCACGCAGGAACAGACCACGGCTGGGGGCGGTAAAGCCTGCCACTTCTCTGCTTTCTGCACGGAGAATATCTTCCATTTCAGATGCTTTGCGTTTTCCTTCGCCCACTTCGATCAAAGTACCCGTCAGGATGCGCACCATCTGATAAAGGAAACCATTTCCGTAAAAATGCAGCACCAGCTTATCCTCTGTTTCCTCAAAAACGATGTCATAAATGGTACGCACGGTAGATTTTTTCATGCGCTTATTGGC
>JAFRZQ010000172.1 GCA_017442465.1 Anaerotignum sp.
AGGATGTCGTTCCGAAAAATATGAGGATATTCCTGAAGGGGAAGGAGCAGGAAAAGGTGACTCTTTCGGCGGAAAAAGGGTTTACCTTATCTAATGGAAAAAGAGAAAAAAGATTTCAGACTGGGGAAAAAGCGATCCTCACAGCGGCGTTGGCATGGTTTGACCATGGCATCCTGACAGCACAGGCAGAAACACCGATCCGTATTGATTTTTCGGATGGTACATATTATCAGTATGAAGGTATCCTGGAATTGGAAAGAAGGGGAGAAAACAGTTTTTCCATCATCAATGAACTGCCCCTGGAACGATATCTGCTGGGCGTTGTACCTAATGAAATGCCGGTTTCCTTTGGACAGACGGCCTTGGAAGCCTGACTATTGCAGCCCGAAGCTTTGCCTATAATCAGTTCTATGGAAATGCCTACTGCGGCTATGGTGCCCATGTGGTGGATACCACGGCCAGTCAGGTGTATCTGGGTTATACGGAAAATAAAGCAGCAGAAGCGGCAGTGAAGGCAACAGAAGGATTGTGTGCCGTTACAGAGGATGGTGCGGTGGCGCAGACCTATTTTTATTCCACTTCCTGCGGGTTCGGGGCAGGCAGCGAGGAGGTCTGGTCGGCAGACGGCACCTTCAGCGGTAAAGGAAAATCCTATCTGCAGCCACAGAAATATGGCGATTTTGAAAAGCCCGAAACGGAGGAGGACTGGCTTGCCTTCTGGCAGGACTGGGAAAAGACTGGATATGACGATATGTCTCCGTGGTATCGGTGGAAGGTTTATTTCGGCTGCAGTCAACTGACAGAAGTTTTGCAGAAGACTCTGCCTGCATCTGCAAACTGTATGGTCGATGGAAAGATATCTGATTTCGGGAAACTGCAGAGCATTGCTGTGACCCGCAGGGGTGCAGGCGGCATTGTTATGGAAGTGGCACTGACTTTTGAAGGAGGTAAGGCTGTGATAAAAACGGAAAATGCTATCAGAAAAGCATTGTCGCCGACGAAAATCACGATCGGGGAGCCTATTTATCTGCAGAGAAAAGAAAGCGATTCCCTGACGGGACATACCATGCTGCCCAGCGGTTTTTTTGCGATAAAGGAAATGAAAAATGAAAAAGGAGAACTGACTGGTATTGCCTTTTATGGCGGAGGAAACGGCCACGGTGTGGGTATGAGCCAGTATGGGGCAAAAGGACTGGCAGCAGAAGGAAAGACTGCAGCGGAAATTATTTCGTATTATTTCCCGGGAACGACAGTGGAAAAGGTATTGTAAAAAAAGGAAGAGCAGGCATTTTGCCTGCTCTGTCTGTTATCTCAGAGAAACATAAGCTTTGATGACTTCCACGATCTTATCCAGATCCATTCTGGATGTGTTCAGGATGAGGTCATAGTTTTCTGCTTTGCCCCATTTGCCGCCGGTGAAGTAGTTATAATAGTTGGCACGGCGTTTATCTGTCTTCACTACCAGGGCTTCTGCGCCTTCTGCATCCTGGCCATATGTATCAATGGCACGTTTTACACGGTCGGGCAGATCAGCCTGCAGGAATACATTGATGACATTGGGGTTATCCTGCAGCACGTAGTTCGCGGAACGGCCAACGATGACACAGGGGCCTTCTGCAGCCACTTCTTTAATTACCTGAGACTGTACCAGAAAGATCTTTTCATTCAGGGGCAGACCAACAGCATCGATAGAGGGTGTCAGGGAAGTTAAAGAGAAGAACAGGTTGCCGATGGATGTTTTTTCTGCATCCTTGAAGCATTCTACGGAAAGACCGGTTTTTTCTGCTGCCATGGTGATCAGTTCGTTATCATAAAAAGGGATCTCCAGTGCTTCCGCCAGTTTCTGCGCTACGATTCTGCCGCCGCTGCCGTACTGACGGCTGATGGTGATGATTTTGTTCTGGTTCATGCTAACCACTCCTTATCGTTCAGGAAAGTTCCTGTAAAATTTAATTTTATAATAGATCATTATAGTACTTTTTTGGAAACGTGGCAAGGTGGTTTTATTTCTGTTCCGTTTTCTTCGAGAATGGCAGAAGCGAACATATGCAGTGCTTTTTCTGCTGTATGCTGCTTGATGAGTCCTTCTTTGGCGATAGCTTTGATATAAACTGTATTTTCCCATATCTTGGCAGCAAGCAAAGCAGGATTCATATTCCCAAAGCCGCTTTGGATCAGAACAATGAGCATTTGGTTTTCTGTGTCAGTATCCAGCAGTTCGCCGCAGATATTTGCTGCTGCAATACATTTATTATAAGCGTTTGGAACAGAAAGGGAAGCTTCAGCACTGAAAAAAGGGAGCTTTTTTGCAACGCCTTTGGCAGCAGATGCACCAAGTTTACCTGCGTATTGAGATATGATTTCAGAAAGCAGTTCGTTGATTTTTTCATTTTCCATAATGATCGCTCCTTTGGTGTTTGTTTTTTGATTTTATCATGGAAAAGCGTGGGGATGCAATAAGTGGAAGAGAAATGCTTGTTTTTATGGCCTGATAAGATGAAAAAACGAGGAAGAAATGAGAAATTTTGCTGCGGAAACTTTACTTTTCAGGGAAAAGTGATTATTATAATAAAGATGGACAACTATGGCTATAAAACATAGAAATATATATTTAAGTAAGGAGATAGAATCATGAGTGAAGCTTTGACAGGATTGAAAAGAAGCTGCATGTGTGCAAACGTGAGCGAAGAAATGATCGGTCAGGAAGTAACAGTGATTGGCTGGGTACAGCGCCGTCGTGACCTGGGTCAGCTGATCTTCATCGCCCTGAGAGATAAAACAGGTCTGGTGCAGATCGCCATTGATGAAAACACAGCAGAAAAAGAACTGTTTGCAAAAGCGGAAACAGTCCGCAGTGAATATGTACTGGCAGTCAGAGGTCTGGTTGCAGCAAGAACAGAAGGCAACATCAACCCTAACATGAAAACAGGTAAGATCGAAATCATCGCAAAGGAACTGCGTATCCTTTCTGATTCCGAAACAACACCTTTCCAGATCGAAGATAATATCACAGTAAAGGACGACCTGCGTCTGAAATATCGTTATCTGGATCTGAGAAGACCTTCTCAGCTGAATAACCTGG
>JAFRZQ010000173.1 GCA_017442465.1 Anaerotignum sp.
ATCAGCGGGCTTCAGATCTGCTACCTGTGCTGCCCAGTAACCTGTTGCGAGGATATCACCGTTAAACAATGCTGCTTCATCTGTTACATCATCAGGGATCAATGTCAGTGCCTGATCTGCCATAGGTACACGGGCATATTCTGCCTGTCCGCCGTCGATACGGCAGCCCAGTTCCCAACCGCCGTGTTCACAGTTGTTTACAAATCCTCTTTTGCAGAAATAGCATTCGCCGCAGAAGGTTTCCACATTTACGGAAACGCGGTCGCCTACCTTAAATTTTCTAACTTCTTTGCCTGCTTCTGTGATCACACCAACAAATTCATGGCCCAGAACGGTATTTTCTTTTGCACGGGGTACTGCTCCGTGTTTGATATGCAGGTCACTGGAGCAGATAGAAGACAAAGTAACTTTTACAATAACATCTGTCTCATCTTTCAGAATGGGCATAGGTCTGTCTTCCAGTGCAACCTGACCTTTACCTTTGTATACAACGGCTTTCATCATGTTTTCCACGTTCATCCCCTCTTTCTTAGAATGTCTTTGCAACTTCTGTCGCCTGTGCTTTTGCCTGATCCATCAGTTCTTCTACTGGCCATGCGCCGATATCCAATCCTTCAGCAGCTACGCAGTCATACTTTTCGATACCGAAGAAACCGGCCATCTGTTCCAGATATCTGGAGCCCTGTTCCATATCAGAATCTTTATAAATTCCGCCTCTTGCTGTCAGATATACCATATGGTCAGCTTTGCAGAGGCCATGCAGCCCCTGTTCGTCTGTATGGAATGTGATGCCGTCAACACACAGATTTTCGATATATACTTTTAGCAGTGCAGGAAAGCTCAGATCCCAGAAAGGTGCTGCAATGACGATCTTATCTGCTGCAGCAAACTGGTGTGCATAACGGAAACGAGGATGATCGAAATTACCCTGCTCCAGAAGTCTTTCCCTCTGCAGGAAGAAACCTTCAGAGAAAAAAGACAGATTTTCGTCCATCAGACAAAGAGTTTCCATTTCATATTCTTCTTTTTTCTGCAGTTCGCCAATAAAATGATCTGCCAGCGCTTTGGAACGGGAATGCTCTCTGCGGATACAGCAGTCAATAAACAAAACTTTTTTCATCTCAGTCACTCCTTCATTTTTATCCGTTTTCTTTCAGTTTATCTCTCCAGGCAATTCCCAGAATAATCAGGAAAATGCCTAATACGCGAATCCAGCTGAATTCATGGAAAAATACATAATCCAGCGCAATCGAAGTGCCCAGCTGACCTACCAGCATCAGGATCGTAGAAAGCATGGCACCAGTTTTTGGTGTGCCTACAACAATGAAAATCATTGCAACCAGACCGCAGATACTGCCCAGATAAAACACCAAAGGAACTTCCTTGATGTGTTCCAGATTCAGTTCTGCTCCATTGCCTGTGATATAAATCAGTGCAAAGGCAATAAAAGTTGCCTCAATATAGTTTACCAGTGTTCCGTTTGTAGTACCAAGACACTGTTTTGCTTTTACATTTGTCATGCGATTGATGGTATTCAAAAATCCGTTGGCCACAGCCGTCAGATAGAAAATCATATCTATTTCCCCCTTATCCGTTTACAACACAGAGAATGCCCGCCAGAACCAGTATGTAGCAAGGCAACTGTTTCAGACTGAAAGCCTTCTTTTCCACACCAAACCATCCATAATGGTCTACCAGTGCAGAGGAGATCATCTGTCCGATAACAGAAAGACTCATCATTGCCGTAGCGCCGATGCGAAGGGTTACCCAGCTGCTGCTGGCAACCATACCTACGCCCATAAAACCAACCAGATATACATACCATGGAGCTCCAACGAAGGAAATTTTCTTTTTTTCTTTTGCTTTAATATATAAAATAAGCAAAACTGCTGCAATCACGTGGACAAAGAAGCAAATGCCGAACAGACTGTAATAATTCCCCAGCTGGGCATTCAAAGAAGTCATGCAGCCCTGCAGGATACCTGCCAGAACCAATATAAAGACGTACATCATTTTTCCTCCTGATAGAACTAAATTTCCATTTAACAGTATAACACAACCATGTCCATTCTTCAAACGCTTCTGTAATCGATTGCATTTTTTCGTAAAATCCTGTAAATTAGTATTAACTTGAATTATTTGTATAAAAGGAGGCAATAAAATGGCAAATGTACAACCTCATATTCAATTAGATGAAACTCTTGGTGTAAAATATGCGCTGATGCCCGGTGATCCCGCTCGTTTGGATCGCATCGCACCTTTTTTAGAGAATGTGCAGGAACTGGCTTTCAACAGAGAATATCGTTCCTTGGTCGGCGAATATAAAGGGGTACGTATTCTTGCAATTTCCACTGGTATCGGAGGTGCATCTACCGGCATTGCTGTGGAAGAACTTCATAACATCGGTGTGGAAGTTATGGTTCGTATTGGCAGCTGTGGAACACTGCAGCCCGAATTAAAAGTTGGCGATATCGTGATCGTAAATGGTGCCGTTCGTGATGATGGTGCATCTAAATCCTATATTGATCCCAAATATCCCGCTGTTCCCAATGCAGACCTGCTGTTCAATTGTATCGAGGCGGCAAAAGAAAATAACTTCCCTTATATGGTTGGTATTGCAAGAAGCCACGACAGCTTCTATACCGGTGATGAAGATAAAATCTATGCTTACTGGGCAGAACAGGGTGTCCTTGGCTCTGATATGGAAACGGCTGCCCTTTTCACCATCGGCAGACTGCGCGGTGTAAAAACGGCTTCTATCCTGAATAATGTTGTTCCCTATGATGGTGATACATCTGAAAGCATCGGTAGTTATGTAGATGGTGAAAATCTGGCTATGGTAGGCGAAAAGAACGAGATCATCACTGCCTTGGAGGCTATCTATAAATATCATACAAATATAAAATAAATGAAAAAAGAGCGTCTATCCTTTCAAATCGATAGACGCCCTTTTCTTTTTATAACCTGAATTCCAGCCATTCCAGTACATCCTGGAATATTTCATCTTTATTCAGTTCATTGATGAGTTCATGTCTGCATTCCGGGTAAAGAATACATTCTACATTCTCCATACCGGATGTTCTGAAAGCATTTACTGCTTTTTTCACGCCTTTGCCGAAATCACCTACGGGATCATCCTCACCGGAAATAAACAATACAGGAAGATCTTCATCCATTCTTTGCAGCAATTCCATATCCTGAGCCAGAAGCATATTGCGGAATAAGGTTCGATAGCCGTTTAATGTAAAAATAAAGCCGCATCTTTCATCAGCGATATACTTTTCAACAGCATCTGTGTTTCTGGAAAGCCAGTCCTTGCTGGTTTTTGCAGGTTCAAAATGCTGATTCATAGAACCGAAGGCAAGTGCATCAACAATTTTGCAGCGGTGATGGTCTCCCTTCAGTAATTTTCCTGCTTTTACAATGGCAAGTGCTCCTTCCAGAACGGTTTTTGGCTGCCAGCCTGTACCGCAGATGATGGCACCATCGATCTCATTGGGATACATACAGAGATATCTTCTTGCAAAGAAGGAACCCATGCTGTGACCAAAGAGGAAATATGGAATATCGGGATGTTTTTTTTGCATCAGCAAGGTTAATCTGTGCAGATCCTGCAGAGGCACAATATCTCCTTTTTCTTCTGCAAAATATCCTTTATTTCTCTCCTCCGTATAAGACCAGCCG
>JAFRZQ010000174.1 GCA_017442465.1 Anaerotignum sp.
CAATAAAATTGATAAAGATAAAAAGGAAAGATATCTGGAGGCGGCAGAAATGTACCGCAAGGCAGGTTATCCTGTCATCTGCACCAGTGCGGAAAAAGGCATTGCCATCGATGAACTGCGGACTGCTCTGGAAAACAAGATCTCTGTATTTGCAGGTCCCTCCGGCGTAGGGAAAAGCAGCCTCATCAATGCGGCATTCCCTGGTTTGGAATTGGGCACAGGGGAGATCAGTGAAAAGATCCAGCGCGGCAAGCATACCACCCGCCATGCGGAGCTGATCCAGATCACGGATAAGAGTTATATCGTGGATTCTCCCGGGTTTACATCTTTGTTCCTGACCCATATCCCTTCGGAAAAACTGCAGTACCATTTCCGTGAATTTGAGGATTTCAACCATAAATGCTATTACAACGGCTGTATCCACATCAATGAACCCGACTGTGCGGTCAAAGCTCAGATCGGGGAAGCGATTGATCAGATGAGATATGACCGATATGTAACGATCTATAACGAACTGAAGGAAGAAGAAGAGAGGAGATACTAATATGAACATCAAACTTTCCCCCTCCATGCTTTCCATTGATTTTGGCAAAGTAGCGGAACAGTTGAAACTGATCGAAGATGCTGGTACACCCTATATCCATCTGGATGTAATGGATGGTGTGTTTGTTCCCAATATTTCTTTTGGTATTCCTGTGATCAAAAGTGTGAGAAAATACAGTAATATGATTTTTGATGCGCATCTGATGATCGTGGAACCGGAAAAATATATTGAAGATTTCCATAAGGCCGGAGCGGATATTATTACGATCCATGTGGAAGCAACAAAATATCCGATGGAAGTGCTGCATCAGATCAAGGCAACAGGCTGTAAAGCTGGTATCACATTAAACCCCAGAACGCCCGTAGAAACAGTGCTTCCTTATTTGAAGGAAGTGGATGTGATCATGGTTATGACAGTAGAACCCGGCTTTGGTGGACAGAGATTTATGGAAAGCCAGTTATCCAAGATCAGACAGCTGGCAGATTGGAAAAAGGAAATGGGTCTGAATTACGATATCGAAGTAGACGGCGGAATCACGCTGGAGAATGTGCGTGAAGTATTGGATGCTGGTGCAAATGTTATCGTTGCCGGCTCTGCAGTATTCGGTAAGCCTGATATCGCAGAAGCGGCAAAAGGCTTCCTGGAAATTTTCAAGGAGTATGAATAAGCATGAAAACGGTTATTTTTGGCGGTGCACCGATACGTGAGTATGGTTTTTGCAGAGAGCATCTGAAAGATGCCGATGCCATTATCTGCTGTGACGCTGGGATGGGTCATGCAAAGGCTTTGGGTATTGATCCTGATTATATCGTCGGGGATTTTGATTCCACTGCATCTGATGTGCTGGAATATTATAAGACAAAGAATATTCCCATCCGCCAGTTTCCCACCAGAAAAGACGAAACAGATATGGAACTGGGCATCTTTCTGGCGCTGGAGCTTGGGGCAACGGACATCGTAATGTTCGGTGGTATTGGTGATCGCTTTGACCACACGCTGGCTAATGCGCACTATCTGCTTTCTCTGCTGAAAAAAGGTGTGAGAGCCAGATTGGTGGATGACAAGAACTGCGTGGAAGTGATCGACAGACATCTGACGCTGGAAGGCAAGGTGGGCGATCTGGTTTCTACACTGCCCCTTTCCATGGAAGTGACAGGCATCACCCTGAAAGGGTTTTCTTATCCTTTAACAGATGCCACCCTGACGCTGGACGGCGACTATATTGCAGTCAGCA
>JAFRZQ010000175.1 GCA_017442465.1 Anaerotignum sp.
AATTTCATCATACGCAGATGGATGGTGCTCATGCAGGTAGATTTTTGGCGAATTTACAAAATGAAATTAGTAGTCTGAAATAGATAGATTGGAGTAATACAGAGAGTAAAATTTCAGTTTAACGGAGAAACAAATTCCAATATGTCGGTCAGATAGATAAAGCAAAAAAAGCCTCCAACTGTTAAACAGATGGAGGCTTTTTAAAGGGGAAAAATATGACAGAATGATCTGTTTTTTCGGTTGCAGCGGCTGAGTTACGCTTTACAGGCAGGCCTATGATTTCGCCTGTTTTTCTGGCGGACTCTGCAGGGATCTGTCCCAATATTTCGTTTCGTAGTTTATTTCTGATGCTGTTGATCTCACTTTCCGGGTACCCGATGGAACGCAGGACTATGGTCATATATCCCTCGATATGTTTATTGAACATGCCGGAAGCGACCATGGTATCCAGTTCCTCCTGAGGTTTATCGTTCAGTTCCAGCATCAGTTCCAGTTCATCGATATCTGCGTCGATGAATTCTTCCAGTAGGTTTTCCTCATCAGCCATATATTCCGCAGCTGTATTTCCCGGGAAAAGTCCTGCTTTGCCATATAGCAGATACGCCGGGGGCGTATGCAGAGCAGTTGCTATTTTTTCGATATCAGCATATGGAATATCAGTAATAATATCCTTTTCGTATTTTTTTATCATATCAATGGAAGTCCCTACGACCTTAGCAAGATCTTCCTGGGATATTCCGAATTTATTTCGTAAATGCCAGATCCTTTGTCCTATGGATTCTCCTTTTAAGTGGTCATTACCCATCCATAACACCTCATTTCAAACTTTGGTCATGTACCAAAGTTATTTTTTTAGCCTAAATATGTTATTTCCCATGGGATGGGAAGGTTCTTTATTCGCAGAAGACAGCTCCTCAGCGGTGATTCTTGCGGATTTTGCAGTACAGGTCTTCAGGATATTATCCCGCAGTTCTTTTGCTACTGCTCTGATTTCTTCTGCAGGATAGTTCTTTTCTTTCATTGCAAGGATCAGATAGCCCTCAATAGTGGCATGGAATGCACCAGAATCAATATAGGCATCTCTATCTTCCTGGGAAAGGGACATTGCCTGAAAGAAGGGGTCTGCGGCAAAGCTTTCATCGGACAAATCTTCTTCATTTAAGCATACATCATCCTCTGGATTATCGATGATTTCCAGTTTTTCGTATACTTTATTCACTGCATCTTCCAGTTTCTTTCTATATGGATCAAATTCGGGTACTTTCCCAGACATAATGCCACCTCATTTCGGCTCTATTATATCATACCTTCTATGGGGAATAGTGAAATCGGAACAAAAATATTTTTTCTGACGGAGAAATATGTCGATAAGCGCTGTAGGTTTCCTGATATATATTCATGGGATTGTTGTTTATTCGTCACGAATATAGTATAATTTGGTTATGGAGGTGTTACTTATGGAAAGACGAGAATTAAAGATCAGTTCCGGAGCGTCTGGCGGTACTGCAGCGGCAGGGGCCAGAACGTACAGAGTAACATTGCCGTCGAATTGGATCAAGCAAATGGGACTGGATCAGGAAGGCTCAAAGGTTGATGTTGTATTTGATGGTACGAGTATTGTGATCCGTCCGAAAATGGAAGGGGATATAGCATCCTTCCAGTCCCAGGCGATCAATGCCGGTCATAGTGTGATCAAATATGAATATTTCGATAAAGAGAACCTTTGCAGTACCCTTATCTGTGATTTTACCGTCAAAAATCTGCGGGTAAATAATCACACGGAGCAGCTGCTGAAAACAGCATTTGGTATTTTAAAGAACCCCGATTGGAAGGACTTTATGGAGTTTCTGGAGGAAAGATGTGTACCAAAGACCCGTGAGAATATCGGCTATATCCTGAATGAAATGGAATTGGCTGAGTATGACCCGGTACAGATCGTTGAAAAGACCCAGGGACGAATGGCGGAGGATGAACAATGGCTGAGAATAACAAAACTGTAAAACTATATACGAAAGATGTTGTTGCTGCCACTTCTTCCAAAGGCAATCAGGAAAAATGGCATGAAGCATCTAACGACTCTTGGTATAAATTAGATCGTGTTGGGTTTGAGGCTTTGGCTGAAGCCATGGCCAGCGAGATCCTGATCAAATACAGCAATATTGAAACAGAACTGGGGTACAGCATTGTCCCTTATTATATTGAAACAGTAGAGGTGCATAAAGGTACCAGAATTGCCTCTGTAAGCCCGAATTTTCTGAAAGAAGGTCAGAGTATCCAGACGGCGTATCATATTTTAAAGCGTGTTTTAGGTCCGGATTATCAGAAGATCCTTGCGGATGAGAAAACGATACCGAACAGATTGAAAAAGATCGTTGATACCATAGAACAAGCAAGTGGATTACGGCATTTTGGGGAGTATCTGACACTTTTATTTGAAGTGGATGCGCTGATCGGCAATGAAGACAGACATCTGAATAATATTGCGATCATTGAGGAAAATGGTGTTTATTCCTATTGTCCCTTATTCGATAATGGGGAAGGGTTTATGCTGGATAATGTAAAATATCCTTTTGATGTAGAAACAAAAGGGTTAATGAAGCATTTAAGGGCAAAGCCATTCAACTGCAGGTTTGGCACAGTATTATCTGCAGCCAGGGAACTGTATGGACCACAGCTGAAGATCAGGTGTGACTTAGAAGAAATTGAAAATGTAATGGATAAATATCTGGAATGGTACCAGCCGATGTTCAGGCCGTTTCTGAAAGAAAGGGTTATGGATGTTCTAATGCTTCAGATGAAAAAGTACTTTAAAGGAGACTAAATTGTGATCAAATATAAAAGCACAGAGCGAAAAGTAGATTTATACGATATTGGTGAGGGGTTAACTCTTATGAATATCATAAAGAAAAACCAGAATGGACAGATCAGTGCAGTAGACACATATATAGGTACTGACAGAGATGGTTTTTCCTGTGTTGGGCATGCAGAAGGTTTAGATGCACCAGGAGTACAATTCTATTATGATAAATATATGAATGTGATTCAGAGAAATTTGCAGTATTATCTGAATGTATATTATATCAAAAGTCAGGTACCCACTTCTTAAAGATAGTCGGCTCAATAGGTAGAGGTCGCAACTTTTTTTCCGTGATTGAGAAATGAAAAAGCAATATATTGTCATTATATAATAGGTGTAAAATAATCATTTTTTAGGCTAAAGGCGGTGATACTATGGCATATTCTGAACTTATAAAAAATTTCAACCGTATTCGTGAGTATATGAGGGATTTCTATGTCTATGGTTTCAAAAACCGTGATGAATTCACACAGAAAAGTGCAAGATCTTATGATGACGAGCGGCGTAGATTAGAGAGTTGGCTAGGCGATTATATGAAATTCCATCATACGGTTGATGGCAAAAATATTTTTCTCTCTATTGATAGCCGGGTTTCCAGACATAATCCATTATATAATGCGTGGAAAACAAAGAGTTTTACTGATGGTGATATCACACTGCATTTTATAATAATGGATATATTAGCTGATGCAGAAGAACCGATTTCATTGAACCAAATAGCAGGGAAAATAGATGAGTATCTGTCTTCTTTCAATCATCCAAGGGTATTTGATGAATCAACAGTTCGGAAGAAACTCAAAGAATACATATCCGAAGGTATTGTGATTGGAGAAAAGCAAGGGAAAACAATGTATTATTCCTTGGCTGACAGTCGTACAGAGATGGATTATAATGCTTTAGATTTCTTTTCTGAGGTGAGCCCTTGTGGCGTGATCGGTTCTTATTTGCTGGACAGAGAAATAGAACACAAAGGGATTTTTGCTTTCAAACATCACTACATAACCAGCACTATGGATAGTGAAATTTTGTATTATATTTTTATGGCCATGCGAGAACATAGGAATATTCGCATTGAAACGATCAACAGAGATAACAGCAAAATAAGAGATGCCCAAGTTGTACCCCTTCGTATTATGATCAGTGTGCAAAACGGAAGACAATATTTGATGGCATTTTCTCCTCGTTCAAATCGTATGAAATCCTTCAGACTTGATAATATTGTGTCAGTGAAGATGGAAGATATAAATGATTCTTTTGATAGTTTGCGCGAAAAGCTTGATCATATGTCGTCCCATATGTGGGGCGTAAGTACCCAAAGCAGATCGGGCAAACGAATGGAGCATGTGGAATTCGTTGTTCAGTACGCTGATGATGAAAAGTATATTGCTAAACGTTTGGAACGGGAAAAGAGATGCGGCACCGTAGAACACTTGGACGGGAATCATACTCGGTTTTCTGCAGATGTTTATGACGCCAGTGAATTGATCCCTTGGATTCGAACTTTTATTTGCCGTATTACAGATATTCAGTTTTCGGATCCGAGAATTGAAGATGAATTTAAAAATGATATAAAGGAAATGTATGCGCTTTATGGCCTGGAAGGAAGTGAGAACGATGATCTTCAGTGAATTATACGGGGTATACTACAAAACCGTCGCCTCCATCCTGAAGGCAGCAGTCGATCATCCTCTTCAGGAAAATGAAATCAACCAAATCGTTGAAAAAAATGCTTTTGGCGAAAGTATGCTGACTATTCCCGCTGCACTGAAAGAAGGGAAGTGGCAGTTATTACGAGACGATGGTACAACGCCATTGAACCATGCGCCTGCGATACCGCTTACGCTGCTGCAGAAGCGTTGGTTGAAAGCGATCATGCACGACCCGAGGATACAACTATTTACTGATGAGCCGCTGGATTTCCCTGATGTAGAACCTTTGTTTTTGCAGGAGGATATTTATATTTTTGATAAATATGTCGATGGCGATGATTATAAGGATCCGTCTTATATAAGGAATTTTCGACTGATTATGGACGCCATTCAAAACCAGTATCCATTGACAGTTGCGATCAGAAATAAAAATGGTGTGCCTATAAAAAGAGTCGTTATGCCGGAGTATCTGGAATATTCTGAAAAGGATGATAAATTTCGTTTGATCGGTGCTGGGAACAGGTTCGGGAATACCATAAACCTGGGTAGGATCGTAAGCTGTGAAAGATGTTTGGATCCGGACGCCCTAGTACAAAAGAAGAATAATCCGATCCGTCCTAGAAGTGTGACATTTGAACTTTATGATAAAAGGAATGCCATGGAACGAGCTCTCCTGCATTTTGCGCATTTTGAGAAGCAAGCAGAAAAGATCGATGATGAACACTATAAAGTAACAGTATATTACGATAAAGACGATGAAACAGAGATCGTGATCAGGGTTCTTTCTTTTGGACCGATGCTTAAAGTGATTGCACCGAAGCATTTTGTGGGCTTAATAAAACAGAGGCTATTAGACCAGAAAAGTTGTGAACTTTAGTAAGTTCGCAACTTTTTTTCCGTGATAGATGTATATTTTGGAAGTAAAATAGAATTGTAAATAACAGATTACTTATCAGATGCATAGGGAGGAGTTGGGATATTATGTTAGAAATCAAAGGGAAAGTGAATACTGCTATTTGCTATGCAAAAGTAATCGAAGAAGGCGCCATTGAGCAGATCCGTAGGATGTGCGATTATGAACTTACTGCAGGCAGCAGAGTAAGGATCATGCCTGACGTACATGCCGGAAAGGGCTGTACGATAGGTACAACAATGACAGTCACTGACAAGGTTTGCCCTAATATTGTCGGCGTTGACATAGGGTGCGGCATGTTTACAGTAAAACTGGCAGATAAAGAATTAGACTTTGAGAAAATCGATGCTGCATGTCATTATATTCCTTCGGGTATGAATGTTTGGGAAGGAAGACTCGGACGCTTTGATCTGACAGATCTCCGTTGTTATCGTTCCCTGAGGGATACAAGACGACTGGAACGCTCTTTGGGTACCCTGGGTGGCGGCAACCATTTCGTGGAGGTCGATCGATCTGCAGATGGTACAAATTATCTGGTTATCCATTCGGGTAGCCGTAACCTTGGGAAACAGGTAGCTGAGGTGTATCAGCAGTTGGCTGTAGATCTGCATATGGGAAAAGAAAGCTATTTTAAACAGCGGGATGAAATCATTCGAACATACAAAGAAGAAGGCAGAAGATCTGAAATCCAGCAGACGCTGAAAGAACTGAAAAATAACTATGAAACACAAGCGTTAGCTGTTCCTGCAGATATTTGCTGGCTGTATGGTACATTCCTTGATGATTATCTTCATGATGTAGAAATCTGTCAGAAGTTTGCTCGCAGAAACAGAGAAAAAATGGCTGAAATTATTCTGGAGAGAACGGGAATGACAGCACTGGAATCTTTCCATACAATCCATAACTACATTGATACAAAAGAAATGATCCTTCGGAAAGGGGCAATTGCAGCTCATGCTGGTGAAAAGGTTCTGATCCCTATCAATATGCGTGATGGCTCGGTTATTGCGATCGGAAAAGGCAGCGAGGAATGGAATTATTCTGCACCACATGGAGCAGGAAGGATTATGTCCAGGGGAAAAGCGAAAGAAGCAATCGATATAGAGGCATATAAGGAATCTATGAAGGAGATCTACACGACTTCCGTAAGCGAAAGCACTTTGGATGAAGCACCCATGGCGTATAAATCCCTGGAGGATATCATCGATGTAATTAGCGATTCTGTCGATATTATTGAAGTTATGAGACCTGTTTATAATTTCAAGGCATCGGAAGATGATGTTCCATGGAAAAAGAATAGCAAAGACTGAAAAAGTGTACTAAGAAGAATGTTCTTAGTACACTTTTTTCTTATTTTGCAGAAGAATTTATATCGTTTTCTTGCTTGATTTTTTCAGGATCAAGTTTGCCGTCTGTTATGATCTTTTCGGACCAAAGCTGAAGTGCTTCAACAGCGATGGAGATACGTTCTAATTCTGCTCTGATTTTATTGAAATCTTCGATTTCGTCTTGTGTTATTACACCGTCAGCTGTAATTTCGATCAGACGGTTTTTACGCTGTTCGACGGAATTAAGGGACGCGAGCATTTCTAAAACAATGCCGGAGAGAGATTTGATCTTGATTTCTGGAACATAGTGCTGCCCGATAGGACACTGATTGGCACAGTAGTAATTGCATAGATCGGGTGCGTTGTATTTTTGGGACATGAAAAGAACGTCTTCAGGATGAAGTGTGATTCTATCATTTTCAATTTTCTCTAGCTTATTAGGAGAAATAACACCTTCCAACATATCACTGGCTTCTTCTCTAGTTAATCTAAGCTCTTCTCTGCGTAATTGATATGGACTCTTATGTTCTTTCACTGATGCTTTTGACATCGAGGACACCCCTTTAAACTCTTATTTTGGAGAAATAGAAGCGTTATTCCTCCAACTCCGACGTTTAGAAACTATTGGAAAAAGTATATCATAAAAGCATAAAAGAAAGAAGATAAAACAAGAAAAAGGAATGATTTATATGACTGAAGTTCAAAAAAGGATCCGGCTGGCAAAGCTGGCAGAGAGGATTAAAAACAATCAAAAATATGCTAACGAAATAGGCGTTTCTGTTAATCAGAATTTGAAATAAAGATTAGAAGGGGAGATTTATATGACAACAATGAAAAAAGGTTTTTATGTAGCAGCGGCAATCGTAGTTCTTATCGCACTGTTTTATCTGGCTGTATTAATCACAGCATGGATCTGATAGTACTGGATATATGAGGGGAGAGGTAAATATGAAGACTATTAAAGTGGACCTTAAAAAGAAAGTGAAAAAGAATATCTGTATGGCAATGGCGGCTATCGTATTATCCACTGCAATGCTTGGTGCAGGTTATTATTTGGGCCTGAATGCAAGAGGCGAAACAACGATCGTTGCAGCGGGTAATGATATTCGACTTCCCTTTGAGGTAGTGAAAAGAACAATTACCAAATACGACATTGAATCTAAACTGGCTGAGATCAGAGAACTCTCTACATTCTCCAGTGAATACACGGTATCCAGAGATGAAGAAGAAGCTAGATGCATTACAAAATATTTTGCGATCCCTGGTGCAAAAAACTATATCTCTATGGACTGCAAGGGTATCGTAAAAGTCGGTTATGACTTTGATGATATTACAGTCACTGTAGACGATGAAAGAGAAGAAATCATTATTACTCTGCCTGATCCTAAAGTGAATGATAACTATGTAATTTGGGATAGCATCGATTACGCAGAAAAGAACAGCATCTTGAATCCAATCGACTTTGAACAGTATAAGATTATGCTGGGTGAAATCAAAGAGGATGGCTTAAAGCAGGCTGAAGAAAAGGGCGTTTATAAATCTGCAGAAAAAAATATGAAAGCGCTGATCAATGACTCTCTGGACGAAATTACAGATTATGACGTTGTATACGCATAAGGGCGCTATATCATCATTGAACAACTGACCTGGAAAAAGGTGAATACATAAGGGGGATTTAATATGTTTACTATTATCATGTGCTTATTGGGTATCATTATCGCCGGTGTACTTCTGAGGTTCATGTTTTGGCCTTTGCTGAAGTTCGCAGCGCAATTCATTAAATGGGTCGTATTTACATTATGGGCAATTCCGATCCTGATTTTCTTGCCAATGCTTATTCCATTTTATCTTATCATCATTGCATGTGCAGCATTCTGTGAAGTGGCTGATCTGGAATTAGATGCAGGTTGTTCTCCTTCATGTGCTATTATGGAAAAACTGGATGAAATCAATGCGAAACTGTAAATATAAATGAGGCGTATGAAAATAATACGCCTCATTTTTTTATGATGTAATTATATCGATCAAGAGAAGGTGTCTATGAGACAACCTTTTAATATTGTTATTCCTGAATTGGTGTAACGTATAATTCGATCTTTTCAATGGTCTGTGTATCTGTCCAAAGATATTCTTCGCCGTTACTATCAGCTGCATAGGTTACTTTGAGCTCTGTATTAGGGGCGATATTTTGAGAGGTAACGACATAGTTTTTCAGCAGTTCAGATTCATTCGGATTAATAAAGCTGCCGTCGTTTGATACAATGATCAATTCGATAAGAGCATTTCCGTATTTCACCATACGTTTGCCAGCGATAGAAGTATATCCGCAGTCAGCGAGGTTTCTCCCAACATAATCGGCAACATAGTATGTATATTTGTCAGGGGAAGGGGAGATAGATGTAAGTGAATCTACATTATTTTCCTTTTGACCAACCTTAGCAACGCTTAAAACGATTTCTTCGATGTTCTTTGTGGCAACCAGGCTATCGAATTCGTTTCCTTCGCTGTCTACTTCAAAAGTATATCTGATTTCAGTATTAGGAGCCAAGCTCTGTCCAGTAACCACATATTGCTTTAAGGCTTCTTCGTCTTCAATATCTACATAGGAACCATCAGGAGATACATAGATCAATTCAATATAACCAGCTCCGTAAGAATCCATTCGATCACCACCGATTGAGGTATAACCAATGGATGCACAGTTTTTGCCTACATAATTGTTGACGTACCATGTGTATTTATCAGGGGATGGTTTAATGGTAACTGCGGTATTTTGTGTGTTAGAAGCATTGTTATCGGTATCCTTTTCGCCATTATTACCACATGCAGTAACCGATACGAAGATTGAAGTGATTAATAGTAAAGCTAATAGTTTTTTCATTCTTTTATTCCTCCTTATTGATTATGTGGGGGTATGGTTTTACTGCCAATTTACATTAGAGTTTTGCAATATATTCTTTAGTGATTCGGATTATTTCGCGTTTTTGCTTACATTCCTCCTTTAATTTGATTAGTTGTTCTTCCAACGAAGATCTGATAACAGAGGGCGGCGAATCAATGATTTCGCAGATTTCCTTGATAGAAAATCCCATGTCCTGAAATAGTTTGATTTTCTTGATTCGCTCTTGTGATAGATCATCATATAGCAAGTATCCATGTTTCGTTTTCCCTGTTGCAGAAACTAATCCGGCTTTTTCATAACCTTGTATTGCGCGGCGAGAGATACCATATGCATTACATACTTCCTTTAATGTTCGTTCACTCATCGATCCATACCTTCCTTTTCTAAGCCTAAAATTGCACATCACGTGCAGTCAACATTTATCAAAATTTAAGCCGCAAAAATCATACCCCATAATAGGCCTTGTAATTTTCGCGGAAGGAAGAATGCAGTAGTTCCTTTTGTTTTGTATAGAGTGCGATGAAGAAAAAGTTAATAATGTAATTTATCTGGAATGATATCAGCCGATGTTCATACATTTTTGGAAGATAGGATTTTGGATGTTGTGCTACTGCAGTATAAAAATATTTTAAAAAGTGTTGAAAGTCCTGCTTATACATGAAATGGAAAAGTAAAGGTGGTATATATCTTTATAACAAAAATTTACATACCTACGGTGGAAAGAGAAAAACTGCTGAAGTCAGAGTATTATAATAAAAACATATAAACTTTAAGTAATTGACGGAGTTTGTGGAAAAACACAGTCCCTCTTTTTTATGAAAATAAGTGTTTGGAAAATGGCAAAGAAGTAAATCTAAGGGAATATATCTGTTGATTTTGATTTAAATAAAAGAAGGTTCAACAAAGAAATTTGTCCTGCAGGACAAATGGAAGGCTTTATTTTTAGCTTTTTGGATACTGTTTCTTTCGTTTTTAGGTTGGTATACTTCAATACATTATAGTGAAAAACATGCTATTTTCCGATATTGCACTTTATTATAGGAGGAGTGATAGAAATGAAAGAAATCAACTTACATGATATCGATGATATTGCTTTAGGTGCATCTTTACTTGGTGCAGGCGGTGGCGGTGATCCATATATCGGTAAACTGATGACAATACATAGTATCAGAGAACATGGCCCCGTTAAAGTGCTGGATCCGGAAGAAATCCCAGATGATGCTTTGGTTGCGCCTATTGCGATGATGGGGGCACCTACAGTAATGACAGAAAAAGGTATTGGTGTTACGGAATATAAAGCATTATATGAGCTGGTTTCCGCTTACTGTGGTAAGGAAATTTATGCGTTTATGCCTCTGGAAGTTGGCGGGATCAACAGCTTGATTCCTATTGCGGCGGCGGCTCAGCTGGAGATTCCTGTTGTAGATGCCGATGGTATGGGCAGGGCTTTTCCTGAACTGCAGATGATGACATTTGCAATCGGCGGTTCTGCAGCAACGCCAATGGCATTGACAGATGAAAAAGGCAATAGTGCCATTATTAATACAATCACTAACAAATGGGCAGAAGATATCGCCCGCGCAATTACAATGACCTGCGGTGCAGCGGTATCTGTAAGCCTGTATTGGGTGACTGGTAAACAGATTAAGGAATATGCAGTAAAAAATACATTGTCTCAAAGTGCAGAACTTGGAAAAACCATTAGAACGATCAAAAATCGTGAGGAAGGCACACCTGAGGAAAACTTCTTCCGTGAAACAGGGGGATATAAGCTGTTTAAAGGGAAGATCATGGATGTTTCCAGAGAAACAAGAGGTGCTTTCAATTTCGGGAAAATCACATTTGAAGGAATTGGTGAATATAAAAACCGTGTAGCAGAAGTGGAATTTCAGAATGAAAATCTTCTTGCAAAGGTTGATGGAGAAATCGTTGCAACAGTACCTGATCTGATTTGTCTGGTAGACAGTGAAACATTTACACCAGTGACAACAGATGCTTTAAAATACGGAAAACGTGTTTATGTAATTGGCCTGAAATGTGTGGATCTGTGGCGTACAGAAAAAGGATTGGAACTGGTAGGGCCTCAGTATTTTGGCTGTGATACAGAGTATATTCCGGTAGAGATTCGTAGCAAAGGAGGCAACATCTGATGTATAAATTAGGGATAGACGTTGGCGGTACAAATACGGATGCCGTTTTATTAAATGAAAATATGCAGGTGGTTGCTGATGTAAAACAGCCTACAAGCGGTGATATTTATGATGGGATTCTGGATGCGATTCAAAAAGTATTAGATATTTCTGGTGTAGAACCGAAAGAGATCAAGCAGGCAATGCTTGGTACAACACAATGCACAAATGCAATTGTAGAACGAAAAAAATTAGTTCCTGTCGGGTTATTGCGCATTGGTGCACCGGCAACTCTGGGTATTCCTCCGATGACAGACTGGACTGATGATATCAAAGCTGTTGTAACAGAGCAAACAATTATTGGTGGTGGCTATGAATACGATGGCAAAGAGATCGCGCCTTTGGACGAAGAAGCTGCAAAAGCGTTTTTTGAAAGCGTCAAAGGAAAGGTCCAGTCTGTAGCAATCGTTGGCTGTCATTCTACGATTAGAAACGATCAGGAATACCGAGCAGCAGAAATTTGCAAAGAAGTGCTTGGAGAGGACGTACATATTACGATTTCCTGCGAAATTGGGTCTATGGGTCTGATTGAACGGGAAAATGCAGCGATCCTGAATGCATCTCTATATAAAGTAGCTTTAACCTTCACAGAGGGTTTTGCAAAATCACTCCAGGATATAGGTATCACAAATGCAGATATTTATCTGTCGCAGAATGATGGTACCTTGATGACGATGGAAAATGCCAGAAAATATCCTGTTTTAACGATTGCCTGTGGGCCTACAAATTCGATCAGAGGCGCTGGGTATTTATCCGGACATAAAGATGCATTAGTGATCGATGTTGGCGGTACAACAACAGATCTGGGTGTTATTCAGAATGGCTTCCCGAGAGAGTCCAGTATTGCCGCAACCATCGGTGGCGTTCGCACAAATTTCAGAATGCCGGATGTAGTTACCATTGGGCTTGGCGGCGGTTCCATTGTTCGAGTGGCAGAGGATGGGACTGTAACAGTTGGACCTGATAGTGTTGGTTATCAGATTACAGAAAAAGCACTGGTATTTGGCGGTGATGTACTTACAGCTACAGATATTGCAGTAAGATTGGGTATGTATCAGCTGGGTGATCCTAAACTGGTAGAACATATTTCTGAAGAGACAGCAAATAAGGCTTTGGCTGTCATGAAAGAAAAAACCGAGGAAGCAATCGATGCTATGAAGATTTCCAATGCAGATGTAGATGTCATTCTGGTTGGCGGCGGTTCCATCATTTTGCCGGATACATTAGCAGGCGCAAGTTCTGTGCAGAAACCGGAGCATTTTGGTACTGCAAATGCAATTGGTTCCGCTATTTCCAAGGTCAGCGGTATCGTGGAAAAACTGATGGATTTTGATGTGATTCCCAGAGAAAAAGCACTTGAATTAGCAAAGGAAGAAGCGGTTGAGATGGCAGTAGCTGCCGGAGCCGTCAGAGAAACAGTAGAAATTATTGATGTAGAAGATGTACCACTGGCTTATAGTGCTGGTCATACTAGCCGCGTAAAGGTGAAAGCAGCGGGGGATCTTGCAGGCTGATAATTTTTAGGAGGACAAAAGATGAAAGATAAAAGTACAAAAAGCAGGGTCGAAAATAAAGCCCTTAGTCAGGTGAATGAAAACGAAAGACAAAGCTGGACCAGTATCGCATTTATCTGGGTCGGTACAATGATTTGTATTCCCATGCTGATGGTAGGCGGTATTTTTGCATCAGCACTCACTTTCAGTAATATCTTTATTGCTACAGTGATCGGGTTTGCTATATGCTGTCTGATTATGGTATTAGGCGGTATGCAGGGACATGATTTAGGGATTCCTTCTACAATGTGCGCAACAAGGGCTTTTGGCAGCACGGGTTCTTCCTTTACGATGGCACTGGCGATTTTTATCGGTGACGTTGGCTGGTTTGCGATCCAGGCTGCTACCTGTGCGGTTGCGTTTAATACATTGATGGAGCTGGTAAATACCAATGTTCCATTTGCTGTATCCTGCCTGATCTGGGGCTGTGTAATGACAGTTACAGCCGTATATGGCTTTGGTTTGATGAAATGGTTAAACTATATTGCATGTCCACTGCTGATCGCACTTTGCGTATATGGCGCGGTACATAGTGTAAACCAGTCCTCCTGGCAGGCAATCACAACCTTTACAGCGGAAAATACAATGTCGATGTCTATAGCTGTTTCTACAGTAATCGGGCTTTTTGCAGTAGGTGCCTGCTGTAATGCGGACTATACACGTTATGCAAAATCACGTGGCGATGTTGTAAAAGCGACTGTGCTTGGTGTTCTTCCGGCAGCAGTATTGATGATTATGGTTGGCAGTATTATGGCACTGGGCACGGGGAACTATGATGTAACAAGTATTTTTGCAAACCTGGGGATGCCCGTTGTTGCAATGCTGGTTCTGATCCTTGCTACATGGACAACAAACACAGGAAATGCTTATGCGTCTGGACTTGCATCTATGAAACTGTTTAGATTAAGAGATGAACTGAGACCAATTGCAACGCTCGGCTGTGGTGTACTGGGTACAGTTCTGGCAATGTTGGGTATCGCAAATGCTATGGAAAGCTATATCAGTATCGTATCTGCATTGGTTCCTCCTGTTGCTGGTGTAGTCATCGCAGATTACTGGATCGTATGCAAGGGTAATCCTGAAAACTGGAAACCTGTAAAAGGTGTTAACTGGATCGGTATCATTGCATGGATCTTAGGTGCGCTCGTTGCATTGTTCTTTAGCTTCTTCAGTACAGCGGTAGATAGTATCGTTGTATCTATGGTTAGCTATCTGGTGCTGAATACAGTTTTGGGAAAAACAGGATTAAGAGGTAAGGGTGAAATTACGATCGAAGAAGCTACAGAAGTAACGAAATGATCATTTGAATCATATAGATGGGATCGTCTTAGACAGATGATCTCATCTTTTTATAAAATAGATTTTTTGTTATAATGAAAACAAAAAGAGAAGGGGTGATATGGCATGAGCATTACAGTAAATGATATTATGAAACTTCCGTCTCTCAGAAGTGCGAGTGTTGTGGCGGGGCATGGAGGGATGCAAAGGAGTATTGCTTCTATCTCTGTTTTGGAAAGTATTGATACGGATATTCTGGGGGGATTGTTCTTCCCCAGTGATCATTTTGTAGGAAGTGAAATCGTCATTACAGGTTTTTTGAACTGCCGTGAGGATGAAGAGCAGCAATGTAAATTGATTAGGGCATTGGCGGAAGGCGGGGAAATTGGGATTATCCTGTATTATGTGGGAGTATGCGTTCCAAAGGTAGGCGAGAAAATAAAACGGCTGTGCGATGAACTGGACTTTGTGCTGATCGTGATGCCGGAAGGTAATCTGGATTTAAGATATTCGGAAGTGATCTGCGAAGTAATGGAAGCAATCATAGAAGATCGTATGGATAATACGCATTTTACAGCAGATTTATTGATGGATTTATCCAGACTTCCGCAGCATCAGAAATCTGTGGACACGATTATGAAAATGATCAGAGACCGCCTTCATATTTCACTTATGCTATACAGTGGTGAAAGACTATTGAACAGCGCATTCTGGCCGAGAACAGAAGAGAACAAAATCAAAGATTACTTTCAGAATAATATGGCAGAATTGCCGGAAGAGGGCGCGTTCGCCAGAGTACAGATCGGTTCAGATTATTGGGTTTATCAGATTCCTGTAAAAGGAGAAGAAACAAGTATGCATATGTTTGTCTTTAAAGAAGGCGGACCGTTGAAAAACGAACTGACCGAGGAAATCAGAGAATCTGTTCAGCTGGTGGTAAATATTTGGAGTGTGGGTCATAATCAAATTGCCGTAGAGGAATTGATTCGTGCGATTCTTCAGGATGAACCAATGAAAATGCGAAGTCTTGCACAGATATATCAGATAGATGTGGAATCGATTCATGCTATGTGGATCATAGGGAATGAAAAGGGGGTTGTTGTGTCCCAGAAGTTTATCCATTCGTTGAGAGAACTGCTTTATCCATATTTTAAAACATTGGTGATCGGGACTTATAATGGTAGTCTGGTTATTCTGACGGAAGACACATTCACTCGGAAAGAAAAAGAGCAAATAGAGGATGAAATCATCAAATTACTGAAAACAGAAAAGGATGGAACGGTTGTTATGTGTATTGATGGATTACAGTCAACGACCGATACGTCGTCAGCATTTCATCTTTTTCAGAATTATTTGAAGGATGTCTGTAAAATCTATCCTCATAAAAGAATATTACGTTCACAGGAAATTATATTTGCGCAAACCTGCAGAAATATCATTGAAAATGGTACTATATGTTTGCAGACAGCTTTGCAGCCATTGACCAGAATACAAAGTAAAAGTGAAGAAGCGGATCTAATCGGTACGCTGGAAGTGTTTTTGTTGGATGGAAACAGCAGTTATTTGCGGACTGGTGAATTGATGTATCTTCATACAAATACGATTAAATACCGAATCAAAAAATGTTCTGACATCTTACACTATCAGGTTGGAGATATGCCTGATACGATATCGTTATATCAAGCTGTAGCGATTCAAAGATTATTAAAATAATTTGATATAGACATATAATAAATACGCAAAAGCAGTGTTTTGCGAATAAATAGAAGAAGCAAAAAATAGTCCCCCACTGGCTGATTTTGATCATATTTTTGCTATAGCACTATAGCACTTGAGATTTTTTTAAAAAAACATTATTATAGATTTAATATAAGAAAAAATGCTCTATATTTTTTCATATAACCTTCCTTCATTTCTAAAAAAGCTATCCCGTGGTGGGATAGCTTTTTTCTTGTTATTTAGAATGGAAGATCATCATCTTCAATGCTTTCATCAACTGGATAGAAACCATCGGAGGAATTTGTTTGTGTAGCTGCAGCATTTGTGGTAGCTGCTGGTGCTGAATCACGATGGCTTTCAAAGGATGCCTTACTTTCTGCAAAATACTGTTCTTCAACCACAACATCTGTGCTCCAGCGTTTTTTGCCTTCGTTATCATCCCAGGATCTCACCTGCAGACGTCCGATAATGCTTACCATCTGACCCTTTTTAAAGTATTTTTCT
The DNA here is from genome assembly GCA_017442465.1 of Anaerotignum sp. Taxonomy (GTDB): domain Bacteria; phylum Bacillota; class Clostridia; order Lachnospirales; family Anaerotignaceae; genus Anaerotignum_A. Next base: position 16,893 of record JAFRZQ010000175.1, read on the forward strand.
GCAAATTCGCCGGCTTTACCAAAAGCCACGCAGCCGATAAAATCTGCATCCTGTTCACCTTGGCGTTTAAAACGGCGGTTTACAGCTAATGTATATCTGGCTACTGCCAAAGGTTCATTTCCCTGAGAATATCTTACTTCGGGATCTCTTACTAAGCGGCCCATAAGGATTACTTTATTCACGATATCACCTTTCTTTCTTGTATACATTAAACCAAACTAGGTTTTTCGTCATATTTATATTATAACATAGAAATACTTCAACCAATCAGATTATGAATTATTTTTTTAAACTACGAAGATATGGCAGCGGACGAGATGCCTTTTTAAACCTATATAAAAAAGCCTATATTTCCCATTGATTGAGTTGGATGAATATATTTGCTATAATATGAGCAAAACTTTTTATATTTATGGAGGCATTGATATGTTAGAAGTAGGAACAAAAGCTCCTGATTTTGAATTAGCTGATAAAAGCGGCGAAATGGTTCGTCTGTCTGATTATATCGGTAAAAAAATAGTTTTATATTTTTACCCTAAGGATAACACTCCTGGTTGTACTCGTCAGGCCTGTGCTTTTGCTCAGTCTTATGATGCGTTTAAAGAACAGGACGTCATTGTTATCGGTATCAGCAAGGACTCTGTACCATCTCATTTGAAATTTGCAGAGAAACACGCCCTTCCCTTTATCCTTCTTTCTGATCCTGAGCTGCAGGCAATACAGGCATATGATGTATGGAAGGAAAAGAAAATCGCCGGCAAGGTTGGTTTCGGTGTGGTACGCTCTACATATATTATTGATGAACACGGGATCATTGAAAAATCTATGCCTAAGGTAAAACCTGATACTAATGCTGTAGAGATTCTGGCATATTTGGCAGGTGAATGATCTATGAAAATCATTATTTCTCCAGCCAAGAAAATGAATGTAGATAACGACAGCCTGGTTCATCAGGATCTGCCAGCTTTTTTGAATCAGACAGAACTGCTTTGTGAGCGGTTAAAAGCTATGTCCTATGACGAGCTGAAGGCTTTATGGAAATGCAATGATAAGATCGCTACATTGAATGTAGAACGCCTGCAGCACATGGATTTAAGGAAAAACCTGTCCCCTGCTATTCTTTCTTATGAAGGCATCCAATATCAATACATGGCTCCCAGTGTTTTTACTGACGATGAGCTTAGCTATATTCAGGATCATCTCCGTATTCTGTCTGGATTTTATGGGGTATTGCGCCCTTTTGATGGTGTTGTTCCTTATCGTCTTGAAATGCAAGCTAAACTGACCATGGGCGAAGCGAAAGATCTTCATACTTTCTGGGGAGATTCTATTGCGAACCATCTATTTGCCGAAACAGACTGTATTATCAATCTTGCTTCCAAGGAATATAGTGTATGTGTGTCAAAGTATTTTCCGGAAACAGTCCGTTTTATTACCTGTGTATTTGGCGAATGGAAAGATGGCAAAATCATTGAGAAAGGCACCATTTGTAAAATGGCCCGTGGTGAAATGGTTAGATATATGGCTGAAAACCAGATTGAGGATCCTGATGAGATTAAAATGTTTTCAAGACTAAATTATAAGTATTCTGAAGAACATTCTGATGATCATACATTTGTGTTCCTTATGCAGAAATAAATATCTTTTGCCTGTCACCTTTTTCTATTTTCAGTACATATTTAAGTAAAGAGGCAGGCATAAGGAAGTATTTCCATAGTACCTGTACACACAATATATATTACGTTTAGCTGACTATATTAGAGGCTTGAAACGAAAAAAAGCTGCGAATAACGCAGCTTTTTTATTTTTAAAAATGACCTCTGTACAATCGATTCAGTTTTTTAAAAATGACCATTGGTACAAACTGAAATTTCTGATTGGCTGTAGGAGTATACTATTTAAAGTTCGAATTCATCAATCAGACGGTCCTCGTCTTGATAAGTAATAATATCTTTAAAATCGCAATTTAATTCTTTGCATATTCTTTCTAACACGCTGAGAGAAACCGGTTTACACTTAGCCAGCTTAGCCACAGTGCTACTACTAAGTTGTACTCTATTCTGCAGATCAGTCTTGTTCATCTTTTTATCGATCATCAATTTCCATAAATTATCGTAGGAGATTGCCATATAAAACACCTTCTTTTGTTACTAATTCATTCCTAGAGTAGGGGGACCACTTTACTTATATTATACCATATAACTCCGTATATATAAAGAAAATCTTTGCATCCGCAAAGAATTTTCCTTTCTTTTTAAAGTTGGATTCCCTCTTTTTCTCGCTAAATCAAGACAAACAAAACGACGAAATTCTCGTAAAAAAAGGTTAGATAACAAATTAGCACCTCTCCCCTCTTCCAAAAACAATCTCCTGTTTCCCACCTGTTTTAATCTCTTCCGGACTACAAAAACTACATTCAGCGAGAACTAAAACGAAGCTTTATGCACCTCGGAAAATTTTCGCGAAGTCGAAGATTTTCTTTACTATCTAATTTTCTCAATAGACACACGGTTTTGTAACCACAAGTATCAGCAAATAAAAAACGCACCTTAAAGGTGCGTCCTATAACAGTGCAGTTATTTGATTGTCATTGATTTTGGCTCTGCAACCATTCTTTAATGTTCCTCCAGTCTTCATGCTGCAAAGCTTTTCCGTCTTTTTTATTTTCCTTATTGCTTTTACTATATCTATTTGCAATACCCTGAGGGCCTGGATGAGCTACACCGTAAATACGGACTTCTTTATCCTCGATCTGGATCGTCATGTAATTGCACTTCTGATCCAATCTTTTAAAGAAATCAGTCTTTGCCAGTTCTGCAGTTCCATTTTTAATATCATCGTACAAAGCCCTATCATACTGCTGAACGAGTACTTCATATGTTTTCTTGCCCAGGCAAATAACAACATCAGGTTTAATGATCTCTAACAGACCACTTATGTGTTTCACTTTCTGCCCGTCGCTTTCATCAAACCCACACAGGTACTTTACATCGTCCCGCAGCCACTTTACACGGAAACCCTGAGAATTCCCTTCACTACGATAACCAAGGCATAGGTTTGTAAAGAATAGATCATCATTTTTAAGGGTCACATCATCGTATTTGTTTCCCAGCTCTTTAAAGAGTTCGATAATAAAGGTATCCGTTTTGAACCGGATCTTATCATCAATACCATCAAAGTAGCCAGCCGGTTCTCCTATGTCCATTTTCTGGACGTTTTCTCTCGTTCTTTCGTTCCTGTATTTATCATTATCTGATTTTGGATTTACCGTACCCCAATCTTGTCCAACCAACAGAATCTTAGCATTCAAACTGCCCTGCCAATATGACCATAGGTTGATCTGATTACCTAAATAATCGCAACTTTCAACTACTACAGGCTTTTTATGGCCCTTAGGATTCTTATTTACATCTCTTTGAAGGGAACGATTTTTATAATCTTCTTTCAAGTGTTCGATCAGAGTTTTATACAGCTGCTGTTTTTTACTTAAATCCATACGCATTCACCACTCAATGTGTCATTTCTTTTCATATTACAGGCAGCCACATCTATTTTCAAGCTTTCAGGCAGTCACTTCGAATAATTCATTGAAATTAAACAGATCACCAAGAGAAGCACAAAGAGGTTCTGGTGTCAGGATCTTAATGACATGGTCCAGCGTTTCCTTACACAGTTTAGGATCTCTAATGATCCTTAACAGAGATGCCGTATTTCTTGCATCCCACAATGCATCATGCTCCTGACCTTCAAAATCCATCCCTGCATACATAACTGCATTTTTCAAGGAAACGGCCCTGTGCAGAGAAAGTTTTTCGCCATATTCCTTCTGAAAGTCACTCCAATCAGATAACAGCATTCGATCTGCTTCATTCAGCTGGATGTCTTTCAGGCAGATTTCGTTCATAATCTGGGCATAATCGTTTTCGCTCCACTGGTAAAACTGGATTTCATCATCCATACTATGCGCCCAAGACAAAAACATATGTAAAGCATCTTCAAATACTGGTGCATTTGCAACCATATCTGTTGTAATGCCTGTGACTCTGGCACAAGTTTTGTTGATTTCATCGTTATACTGCGGTTTTACAAATGTTTTGAAGGAACCAATCTCAGAATATGCTTCATCCAGAACGACAGCACCGATTTCAATTACTTCCATGCTGCAGATCAGTCGTTCTTCTTTGAAAATTCTGGCCAGATGGTTCATTTCCAGGTCTACAACGATATGTTTCATAACTGAATCCCTCCCCAAATTATTTCCGCTTTTCTAATTGTCTATAGTATAAAACAATGGCTGTACACAAATACGTACAGCCATACTTTTCCTCTTGTTGTTAATTGTAAAACTAAACGCCAGAAAAACCTTACATTTACTTTTACAATCGTGCGTATAGTTTTACAAATTAAATAGATAGAAAATCTAAAAAATGAGCCCTTTGCTATCATCAAAGGGCATGAATTTCTTTCATTATTTAACGATCTTTTTGAATCTCATATGTATCTACCACTGATTACAGAATCGCAGTATTCACATCTTGCCGTTTCTCCTCGGCACACCGTATTGGGTGCCCCACAATGCTCACAAATCACATCGATCATCACCGGCTTCTTCTGGAAAACCGGCATAGCAGTTCCTGCCCCCTTTGCATTAACTGGAATGATGTGTCGTTTTTCCTGATCCAACTTTACCCCGACTAAATGCTTTCTCCTGATCATTTTTGTCAGGTTTTTCTGCACTTTTTCTTCAGGAATACCCAGTGCTTTTACCAATGATAAAACAGAATGTTCTTCATCTTTCAATAGAATCTCCTTATAGTCCTTGTAATCACGAAGCAGTTTATCCTCCACTATGCTGACCATAATCCAGATGATTCCAACGATAACGCAGACAACACCAAAACCAATGATAAACCTATCAGCCGTTGGCTCAACAAATAAACAAAACCATACAAAATAAGAAAAAAATAATGTCCAAAGCACACCCATTATTCCAAATACTTTATAAAATATAGAAAGTGCCAGTAGAGAACCTTTTGAACGATACATGTACACCCTCCTTCCCCTTCAATTTTTAAAACCTTTTGCTTTTTTCCCTAATATGCCGAACAGACATAACATACTCTGGTTTCAGTTCCCAAAAACTTGCCTGAATATATTTTCCGTTGATATTCCACTCATCTTCCATGGGCGTTATATCAAAAATCCTGTCCCAGGATAATACTTTTACTTTTTCCTGTTCCTCTACCGTCATTGCAGAGTAAGTATCATATATCTGATCAAACTCTTCCTCTGAGTGACATTCAATACAAGGAAAATCATTCAGTACAAAATGCCATGCATCAAAATCGCTCAATAATACTTCATCCTCAGGTACTTCCAGCTCGATGCACACATACGGTTCTGTAAAATGCCTCATATCACTGGATCTAAGATCCGGCTTTTTATGCTGCCAGTCCCTTGTATGCCATGCCCAAATAGGATACTCTACCCCTACAGGAGGGGGTGAAATTCTTTTTCCCATCTGATCAGCCATCCATTTGTATGCTTTGTGGAATTCTTCTGAATCCTGAAACTGAGATTTTTCAAACTGACATCGATGCGATTCTCCATTTTTCAGTTGTTCATAGATATGTAGTGGCTGAATTGTCCATATTCTCATTACTTACCTCTTCTTCATCGAAATCTTATATCTCAATGTACTGTAAAGAAGAAAACTTAATAGTAGGATCTAGGCTTAGCAAAATATCCTTTAACAAATTCACTATTATACACATTTCATAAGGATCATTTTCATATCCAGTTGTTTTGTATTCTTTGCCATTGAGATTTACATGCACTTTCCATCCGTATCCGTCCAATATATTTGACTCTCTGTATTCTCGTGAAAAGAAATCTTCTAAATCAATCGATGACAGCACTTTGAAAACATTCTCGGAAATATCATTAATTAAATATTTCTTTTTAAAAAAATATCTCTCTATCAATCTTTCATGGTCATACAGCGGCTCCGATGAAGAAATATATTCCTCCGCATACCATATGCCATTCCCTTTAATGCTCATAATATACTCTACATAATGGCCTACATTATCATCAATCACGACCTTCAGATATTCCCCAGCCACAAAAAAGGCAGAACCATAAAAGCCAATAATCAATTTCAACTACATCATCCCCTTGTTATTTCATTAACAATCGTTCAAGGAACTGATTTCTGTGATTGATGAACATTTCTGTAATTTGGTATGTATCAGTATCCTCATAATCACAAGCATGGATCTTTCCATTGTCAAATGTCAAAATCTCAGCATTAGGGATCCCCAGTAAAATAGGCGAATGCGTAACGATAATAAATTGAGAACCGTTGTTAGCACAGTCATAGATTTCTTTCAGCAATGTAAGCTGTCTCTGGGGAGATAACGCGGCTTCCGGTTCGTCAAAAATATATACACTGTCTTTCTGCAGCTGGCTTTGAGCCAAGGCCAAGAAACTTTCGCCATGAGACTGCTCATGATACCCTTCTGAAGGGGTAAATCCATCGGAATATGCGATTTCCTGCGTTGCGACATTATAAAAACTCTCTGCTCTCAGGAAATAACCCCATTTTGCTCTGCGAAAACTTTTTTCTACACGAATGGCATCACATAATTCCGAATGTGAATCATAAGTAGAGAAATTATAATTTTTCGTGCCACCTTCAGGATTAAATCCATAGGATATTGCGATTGCTTCCAAAAGTGTAGACTTGCCGCTGCCATTTTCACCAACGAAAAATGTGATAGGCTTTTTAAACTCCAGTCTTTCCAGCCCTTTCAGAGCTTTGATTTTTCTTAAATAACTATATTTATCTATCTTTTTCCAATCTATTGTAACTCCACGAATAAATTGATCGTTCATCCTGGTTTCCTCCCGTTTTTATTCCATCGGTAAATCTCCAAACCAGTATTTATGCATCCTAACAAGAAATTCTTCTGATAAAGGATACCCTGCACTATCAGGTAATACTGAATCTATCATGCAGTATGGACAAAGAGCAGTATCTCCATTTCTATCGATTACCCATTCGATAACTTCAGAAGCTTCAAAAATCTTTCCACAATAGAAGCAACCGCACTTTGTCGATTTATTCACAAGCAATTCATTTTCAAAAGACGCCTTATGAGCTTTTAAGATGTCTTTGTTTTTCATATAGTTCACTCCTCGAGGCATATTTCCACCTCCGTTCTATTGTAACTATTTCAATTTCGGTCTAATGATTTCGGATAAGTAGTCCCTAAACGCTCTAATCTCATCTCGATCCATAACAAGTGTCAGGTGATTAGGAGTCAGGCCATCATCCCAGAAATAGATTTTCCATTCCAGATAAATGTCTGCAATTTCCAAACCCGGTGCACATATTACGCCTTCTTTTCTAAGGTCTCTTTTGGGATGTAAAACGAACTTAAAGTCCGGTTCAATACAGCCAAATACTTTTACTTCATTAAGCTGATCCCTAAGAAGTTTAGTTAATGCTTCTTCTAACATCTCAACTTCCCCAGAAAGAAGCACCTCATCTTTTTCCCCGTGATAATTCAGCCAATTTTTAGAAGTAAAGGAATAATCCACTTCGCACCAATGGCTGTACCATTCATTTCCTTCTTCATCGCTTGTCGGATGATATTTATTAATCTGCAGCTTTACCATTATCCCGCAGACATCAAGATTAAACCACATATTTATCCCCCCATTGCTGATTATTTGCAAAAAGAACCTTATTATTTCTGATCATATCTATGCCAAGTTCGTTCTTCTTTTAATGCCGCTTCCAGATAGTCATGCATCCACGCGTACTTGATACAATAATGGTATCGCTCATCTGTAATTTCTTCCTCTTCTTCGTAGAAATAGAAAGTATACTCCAGCATTTCCCAAAGTTCGTCTACCAATTTCTCCAGTTCTTCTTTTGAAATATCAATTTTGAATACACAAGGTGTCGTCTTAACGAATCCCAGTTTTTGAAGGTTTTCATCAACACAAACAAGTTCGATTTTGTTATCAGGCCTTAGATCCGGAAACGCTTCGAGGAATCCTTCATATACATCTCTATCTTTTTCAATATAATACATATAAATCCCCCCTCAAAAAGCAGTAGTTTCCTATGAACTAAGTCAATTATACAGCAATGGTTGTACGGAAATCCGCACAACCAGAATTATTTGAGGATTATTTTGTTTTTTTCTTTCACTGTTTTTTTAATCTACGTAATTCTTCTCTTAATAGCCCATACTCAATCAGATTATATACCAGTTCTGATACATCCTCATCATCAATATACATAAGTTTATTATTGTAAACTTTTCCAATCTTAATACCCTCGGAACTCACTTTCAGCCCGTGACCGTTGCGTTTTACTATGTCCATAACATCTGCGCTCTTAAAGTTACCAATCAAACCGTTATGAAAAAACTGCACCTCACTCTTTTCACCCGGTATAAATTGAACATACTTATCCATGTTATACTGCAGTGAATTATGGCTGGTCTTAAAACGGTCAATAGAAACAATCAGGGAAGTATAACTGCCCCTCTTTTCTCCTCGAAAGTCTGCATCTGTCCCGAATATAGACATTGATACGATTTGTGGTTCACCAAATCTGTCTTTCACTAAAAATGCACGGTAAATGCCATCATAATGGCCGCCACCTGCATTGCTATAGTCCATAAATCTTCTTCCGATATCTTCAACCAGCTCAAAACTATTCCGCTTTATTAACGGAAGTTTATGCGTTGTATCAATAAATGCCTGATATAGATTTATTGCGAAGGATCTAAGCCTATCATCCGTATCCGCGCCAAAAATCCATGTGTCAGCATTGTTATATTCTAAAATAAGTTCTTGATTATTTAACTCTTCAAGCGTAAATCGAAGGAGTTCTTCTTCTTTCATTTCTGGCAGAATATATTCTTTATTGACCATTTGATCAAAAGAAAGGATTTCATCCAGAAAAACATAACTATTTAACTCTTCATCATAAGCGGCAAATCTAAGTTCCAATCCATTTGTAATCGCAATATAGTTTCCACCCAAAACATCGCAATATCTGATTGCCTGATCAACCACTTTATCGGTGAGTAGTATTTCTTCGTTTTTACACTCTATAATTGTAACAGGATATTTGGTTTTACCATCTTCAGATGGTTCATGGATCACAATATCTGCTCTCCCCGCTACACCTGTAGCATAATGTGTAAGCGGTACTTCAAGAGAAATCATATCTTTAGGGACACCATACTTCTGTTCAAACAACGCTGCTATCTTTTGACGAACAGTTTCCTCAGGTGTGATCTCAATCAGTTTTTTTCGATATGTATCATAATAACAATCTTTACCCTCACGCTGATAAACAGCCGGAAGCTCAATATCTTTTAATAGCTTTGCGATATTCAAAGCAATCTCCCCTTCTTCTCGCTTGCTCTATAAATCAAAAAAAATGTTTCAAAAACTCAATCACGTCTTCTTCTGTCACATTTTCAGGATATATAACAGAAATTCCAAAACAGCTATCCCATTGATAAATCAAGCCCAGACCATCTCCATGAATGCTATACTGCATATCCCCAACGGACTCTATCTTACCATTTGTTTCTTCTCTGATTTTTTTGAGCAAATAAATAAAAGAATCCGGTTCTTCAAAATCAAATTCATCGTTACTCGTTATAGTAATCCAATTTTCGAGCCTGTTAATATGCAAAACTTCATATCTATATTCCATGATTTTCTCCTATATCTATGTATTATAGAATTCTTTGTACCATCTAACAAATCCATCTACCGTAAGTCTATTGTTCAGATCCTCAATCGGTCTGGTTGAAGATTCAATGATTTGCTCTGCAGTCTTTTTCTTCCTAAGCGCCTCAAAGTCAGGTCCCAAAGGGTCGCCATATCTCTGTTCTGTAGCATAGAGAATGTATTCTCTGAACAATGGCGGTGCAGCATCCTTGTATATTTTCCCAAGCTCTCGTCTTTTACCGTGAAGGATCCTTGCAATTTCTTCTACCCTTAATCCGCTTTGAAATAACTCATCTTTCAATCTCGAAAGTTCATGTACCTTTTCTTCATATTCCAACCGTAAAGGATTCGTTTTTAAGCCATTTTCTTGAAGTTCTTTGATCTCCTTTGTAAGTTCACTGTCCATTAGAATCCCCCATCATGTTCAAACTCATCATCCTCAAAAAAACCATTTTCAAATAACAAATTCTCTATTGTAGCTATCACTGTTCCCCTATTATTAACAATATGATAACTTTCCTTATTCTCCTGAGGTTCTAAATGATATTGCTCCATTTTCTTTTTATTAAAAGGCTTTTTAATAATAGGCTTACAATACTTGGATTCTCCGTTATATGCGACCAAAAGGATAAAGAATTTACAAAGATAATCCCAATTATCATCATAACTGTCTGCCCAAATTTGAAAAAATACATGTGAGAGCAGATCATTTCTCTCAGGATCATCCACCAAAACAGGCGACGCGCCATGTTCTAACATGATTTGCGTCATCGCCAATCGTACTTTACTCTCCGATTCTGATAAACCAGGGCACATTAAATCCCACATGACTGTATAAGCTTCTTTTTCCGGATCAACGAAATTTGGATCTGCCCCATTTTCTAATAACAGCTTCATCATATTTACATTTTGATATGACACAGCACGATACAGAAGTGTTGTTCTATATGGAATTCCGTCATGTGGAGGAACATAGTCATATACTTCATTGGGATCAATGCATTTTAATAATTCCACCGCCCTGTCATGATCAAATTTTACAGCCCAACACATAGCATCTAATGCACTGATAATTGCATTCATACGAGTCAACCCCTTATCTTTTGTTTTAACCAAAAGTCTCTTCCCAGTACTATCTTCAATATACAATAATAAACAAAATTAAAAAAGCCCCAACCGATTATTTCCGGTCAGGGCCTATAAAGATGAGTATCATTTATGCGGGAATTTTTCATCCCATAATCTTACTAATTCAGTTTCTTCCGCTGTCAGGCGTTTACGCCAGTCCTGATCCCCCGGAAAGTTGGATTCGTCCGTCCAGTTTTCATAAAGAACCCTGCGACGCTCATCAGGAACAATGGTATCAGAACCAGTATAAAGCGCAATATCGCCCAGATTCATTTCTTTTAACGTATCTTCAGTGGTGCAAGCGATTTTCATTGTAATCCCGTTACCGCAATAACAGCAGTATGGGCTTTCCTTACCTTCATCTTCTAATTGCTGCACACCCACAATAAATGTCTTCCCACAGGCAAAACACTTATACTTAGCGAGGTTATCGAGGTTTCGGCTTTTTTCGTTGCACATGAAGATCAGCTCCTTTAACTTCTAAGCTGCAGAAATGCTTTCAACCGCTGATATCTTTCAATTTCATGGTCTATCTGCTCGATTTCGTCAAGCTCCGTCACAGTCGCATACCGTTTTTTATGCCTGCGGATCTGTAAATTGCATTCTGCATCTAATGATTGTTTGATTTCTTCCGGTAAATCCAAAAATATCATAATCAGTTCATTTACTATTTTACTATTAGACGCGTCTGTTTGCATCCGTTTTTTGAAATTTTGGAGTTCATCATATGCTTCCATTGTAAAATCAATCGATGTCTTCTTTTTCTGGACCTTCTTGAAATACACATTCGATTTATACATCCTGCATCACCTTAGTCCCTTACCCTGACAGTCGTTTTATAGGTTTCGCCGTTGTAATCGATGGTAATATCATATCTGCCATCTTTCACAGAGTCGGGGTTATATACATAGAATGTCGCTTTATTGTTGTACACTACAACGCTGTAAGGCACTTCCAGATCATCCTCCGCTTCGGGATACATGATCGTACCGTCAGGCACACCGCTGGTCTTTACAGTCACCTTCGCATAGTCATTTTCATCCTCATACAGATAGCCGTCTACTTCCATGGATCTGATGTAACCTACTTCGCCTTCCTCTTCATCATAGTCATCGTCATAGTCTGCATCATCACCTACATAGAAGCGTACTCTATGTGTATGTCCATTATAATCCAGCATCAGATAATATACGCCTTCAGGTGTGTAATAAGAACTGTAAATCGTGATCTCTGCTTCATTTTCATATACCAGAACCTTATCTGTTACACTGATACCAGCATCCGCAGGATAGATCGTATTGCCATTTACTCTGCCGTACAGTGTAGATGTAATGTACTGGCCATTGGGCAGGTCGTTTGTTTCAACAATCACCTTGATCCGGTCGTTCTTGCCATATTCCAGGTTGCCGCTGACAGTAGCATCTACAATATATGGATCATTGGACTTTGTTTCAGATACCACTACCTTCGCAGTACGATAATGCCCTTCATAACCAACCTTGAATGTATAAATACCGGTAGGTGTATTAGATCTGGATTCTACAGTAAACACAGCCTTGCCGTTCTTTACCTTAACTTCTTCATCTTCCAAGCTCAAACGAGGACCATCGATCTCTGCTGTCAGGTATTCGCCATTGGGAATATCATCCGTTTCAACTGTAACATCTACTGTGTCATGCTTGCCGTATTCCAAAGTGCCCTCTACCGTAATATCCTCGATATATACATCTTCAGACCGCTTATCCTCTTTTTCCAGATATACATTCGTAGAGAAATGCATCCCTTCATATTCCGTCGTCAGTACATAGGTCATGTTTGCTGTAAACGGCGTAGAATGGATATAGAAAGTTGCTACATCGTTATAAACAGTAACACTTTCGGGCAGTGTTAAGCCGCTGCTATTGCTTGTGATAGACAAAGGCAGCACGGTACCATTTGGGATATTCTCCGTTTTGATCTTCACTTTTGTAGAGGAAGAACGGCCATACACCAGTTTATCAGCAACATCAAATTCCAGACCAACTTCGGAAAGCGCAGTATCCTCGTCCAGGATATGTTCATTCTCCAGCGCATCCTCCAGATTTGTTCTCATCTGATAAGAGGACAGATGGCAGATGAAATTGAAGATTCGGCTAAATTCAGCTCTGGTAATAGGCTGATTCGGGCGCAGGGTACCATCAGGATACCCGGACATGATCCCAGCTTTGATGAGGTTCTGGATATGTGGCTCAGCACCATAGGAGATTTCCCTGTAATCACTGAACCGTCTAAGGTTCACACCACTGTAATTCTTCTGGAACCCGTACAGTCTGGAGGCAATGATCGCCGCATCCGCGCGGGTCAGGTAATCATTGGGCGCAAAATAATAACCCGTGGTATCGTGATTCGTTCCTAACATTACTCCAGAGGTATACGCCTGCATGATCTCGTCATAATACCATGTATGAGACTGTACATCATAAAAATCCTTGCTTTTGATGATCGCAGGCAATCCCAGATGGCTCAATGCTGTCGCAGTTTCTGCCCTTGTGATCAATGCATCCGGTCTGAAGGTATTATCCTCATAGCCATTGATAAACCCATGGCTGACCATGCTCGTTACATACCCATAGCACCAGGATCCAGTAGACAGATCCGTAAATGGGCTATGATAATCAGACGCCATTGCAGGAATGGAGCCGGAAATCGCCATCGTACCGGCTAAAATAAACGGCAGTATTCTTCTTTTTTTCATAACAAAACTCCTTTCTTCTAATCATTTGAACTACTTTCAATAAATGATCCAAATACATCTATGCGTTATGTACATAACATATAGTAAAATGCTCATATTTCGCACACTGCGGCGTAAATTTTTTTTGATTTTTCTATTCTGTATGTCTCAAATATCAACCAATTTTTGAGATATATGAACTTTGGTAAACCGTTTACCAAGGTTCAGATCTATAACCCGCCCAATGTGTTCACCAGTTCATCCATATAAGCATATGTCTTAGGCATTGCCCGCATCAGATCGGCTGTTGTTCCTTCATCATGGGCCCGCAGATACAGGACAAAAAACTCGGCAAAAAACTCTTTCTGATCGACCGAACCATATTCCCTGTAATAGGACGCTATCGCGTCTTTTTCGGCTAAATACAGCCTTTCGATCACCGCTTCATCGGGATCATGCCTTTTGTTAATATCAATCACAAAGCCATAATATAAGTGATGCCCGAATTCATGATAGACCGTTGATGTATTCTTACTCTTGGAGTTCATGGAGATCCCATTACTCGTATGGTACCGCCCTGCGATCCCTTCATTTTCCTCCGTGACTTCATACGGGAACACTGATATTTTCATGCCCTCGGCGTTATAATCCGCAACCAGCCAAGCCGGCAGATCCGCCACATCGTTTAAAATAGCGGTCTGTCTTATCTCTTTGTCAGTTACCGCTTCGTCAAATGATATCTTCACCAGTTTCTTCGCCGCAGCCGGCATTTCCGATACAGCTCCGCTTTCTTTGAATTGGATGATCCCATATAAAAGCTTCGCCGCCTCACCCCTTGATACAGCACCGGTCAGTGAGTCGTATGTTTCATCAGCAAGATCGATCAGCCCAAGCCTTGCACACAGCAGTACAATATCCGCCTCATCCTGTGTAAGTGCTGAGAATTTATCCATCAGCGGCTCATCGTAGAACTTCGCAGAATACGGTTCAATATCCATAGCCAGACACGCCTGCCGCATCACATCCATCTTTGATATATACCAGCCATTATTCAGATGCTTGATGTCCAATATATCTACTACATCTCCGTAAACGATGTACTTATACAGGTTATAGCCATACCCGCAGTAATTGTTCAGCATAACCAAATAATCCTTATATGTGATCGCTGCATCAGGCCGGAAATATCCATTACCCGTACCCTTGATCATGCCTTTTTCATAGAAAAAATGTACCTCCTGATGATACTTACTTCCGGCAGGCACATCTTTGAAATGGGCTGTTTGCGCAAACCCGGGTACTGCAGAAGTAATAGACAATGCGAGAGCCACTAAAATCAGTTTAAATCGCTTCATTTCTTACCTCTTTTCTCCTTTCAGGAAAGAAAAAAAACGGCAGATGCTTGATCCGCCGCCGTTTTCTTTCCAACTATCGTTTATCTACCATTTGTTTTTCCTCTTTTGTTCAGGGTCAAAATGCCTGCCAATGCCGCAAGAGCTGTCGCACCGTAACCAGCTGCATGACTCTCGTCCCCGGTCTGAGGGATACCAGACAGGAGCATATCCTCGTCATCCAATAATGTATCGCCGTCAGTCAGTTCTGTTTCCGCACCGAGTACGATACCGGGTTCTTCTGGTTCGGTCGGCGCACCTGTTTCTTCCGATTTATCGATAGGCTTAGGTGTTTCAGTCACAGGAGGGGTTTCTTCTTCAGTCACAGGCGTTTTGATCGTACCGTTATTGCTCGGATAAGACCATGTTTCCTTATAGTCCCCGTTCCATGTATTTTCCGTTGTTGTGACCTCAGTCGTCGTTACCTCTACAAACGCAGATACCACTTTTTCTGTTTCATGGAAAGTTCTCTCCGTTGTGGTGCGTTCGGTCCTTTTTTCCGTATGTCTTTTCCTGCTGCCGCTTAGATCGATCTCTGGCTCATTCACTGTAAACTGCATATTCACATCCAGATTTACATTTCTCTTGCCCTCCGCCACAGAAATAAAAGTCTGGGACGGTTTATCATCGATCTTTTCAGAGGTATAAAGATAAACGCCCTGATCCAGATGCTGGGTACCAGAGATCTTCAGATTGATCGTCACACCCTCCTGCAGCACAACGCCCGTCACTTCATACTCGCCGCCGCCTTTATGCGCATTATCCAATGTTTCTGTCCTGATCAGCTTATTCTGGTTATCCATGATATACACGCTTAAGGCGTCATCTGGATGATCCCCGGGCACGATCGCCAGTTTAAAGCCGATGTTCGTTTCATAAACATCGTTCGTGTTATCCTCATCAGCATTGACATCCTCACTAAACCTGTCTGTTACATCGGTATACTGCAGGTCTGTCACATCCTCCACTTTATTGATCACTGTAATACTGGAACCAAAGAAATCCGTTTCATCCAGGATATTTGTCCCTGCCTCCGCTGCATCCTTCTCGATACCGGGCAGGTCTGTCAGTACATCGAATAATGTCTGGATGATCTTTTCATCAGCTTCACTGACCGTTTTATTGCTGACATATTTATCAACGATATCCTCTGTATTTACACTACGGTTCGAATCACAGTTGCCGTATACCCAAAGCGCCGCTTGTGTCGCTGCCAGCGCCATGCCCTCTGTCAGTCCTGCCGCTTCCGTTTCATAACCCTTGGAGATCAACAGGTTCTTGACCGCCTGCAGGCTGCCTGTCTGGATCACAGGTACAGGGTTCCCGTCGTTATCCAGAACCGTATTACCATCAGTATCTTTTTGATATACGATATTGCCCTCGGCATCCTTTTCATATGTAGCAGTTCCCCAGAACCCATTTAACGCGATCGCACGGAGTTTATCCGTAGCATCAGTGTTTACGATGCCATTGGTCGTTGTATTCTGGTAATAATCCTGATCCTCCAGATTCTCGATCTCATAGAAATAGCCGCGGTTCGCATCAGTCGCCAGATCCACACAATAGCCATAGAACTTCGTACCGTCTTTATCCGCCAGTTCATAAATAAAGTTCGTGATATGCCCTTCATCTGTGCCTATATATCGTGCGATCCTGAAATCGCTCTTTAATACATGCCGCAGATATTGAATCTGGTCATCATCCGGTTTTGGATCATCCGCCGTCCCCGGTTTCCCGTCAGGCCCCAGATTATACTTGATATACTCCGTACCAATAGACGCCAGATCCTGAGCAGTATCCCCGTTCAGGTCCACTTTAGACTGCAGACTTTGGATATCCGTACCGCCGGTTTCAGACGTGATCCCCCACAGCTGCGCCCAAACCTCACGGTCAAGCTTTGCCACATCGACCACCGCCGTAGATGTTGTTATATTTTTCACAATTTCTTTAGTCGTCACAATGGTCTGCTTGGTGTCCGTATCAATGGTCGTTGTCTTCAGTACTTCTTTTGTGGATGTCGTAACGGTAATGTTACGCTTGCCGTTATATACCTTTTCACCGCCGCCGATCACTACACCGTCTGCGTTTGTCAGTACGACCATATCTTTATAGCCCACTACCTGTTCCTTCCCGTCGATCAACTCACGGATATATGCAACGGTCGTTGTCTGGGTATGTCCCGTTTCTTCATCAGTCACTACTGTCACAGCACCTTCTTCCGGCATATCCTCAGGCAGTTTGATCTCTGTGCGGGTAGTGACCACAGGTTCCCCGCCCGTTGCTTCATCCACCGCAATATCGCTGTATGTATAGCCGAATTCCTGACCAGTCTGCAGGGTAATATCGCTTTCTGTCACGCCTGTGATCGGTGTGATCACTTCGGATTTCTCCGTTGTATAGCCGATAATGACCACAGTATCGCCGATCTTTTCTGTTTTCGGGATCAATTTCACCGTTGTAACAACAGTGTTCCCGTTTTCTACGCGGGAAGCGCTATATTCCACTGTGCCATCGACCGCTGCGGTATCGCCGGTCTTATCGATGACTGCATCATTGCCATATTCCGCATGAAACGCATCCTGTATATCCGCGTCCAGCCCTTGCTTCAGCTGGACCAATGCATCCTCATAAACACTGGCGGTACCCGTATTTTCAACACTGTCCATAAGAATCGGGTCGCCGGTCTCAGGGTCGATACTTTCTCTATCCAGTCCCACAGTCACAGCATCGGCATCGGGAGTCGTTAAGTCCGATGTATCCACTGGCAGCTGCTCCTCCATCAGAGGGTTACCGGATGCGTCTAATACGGGATCACCGTTCTCGTCTAGTATAGGAACACGCTGATATTCGCCGTCATCTACAATAGGCTGAGTGCCAGGAGGTGTTGTTTCCGTTTTCTGTTCATCGTTCCCGGGGTCATCGGGGCGGGGTTCTTCTTTCTGTTCCACCTGTACGGTTTCTTCTGTTATTGTTTCAGACCCGGATACAGCACCGGAGTTCTCTATAGGCCTGCCTTTACTATCTGTCACAGTTGTATGGCTTTCGGTCTGTTCCTGTGTCGTGCCGGATGCCTCTGTTGTTGTGGTCCCAGGTGTGAATCCGTCTACAAACGAGTCCCTGTCAGCTGTATCCTGATCGGACGGTTCATTCGCCATAGACCCCGTCTGCCGCTGCTGCTCAACCTCTGTATGCTGCGTTGTATTCTGCGCCGCATCGGTCTCAGTGTAAGACGTTGTTTTCTTAGTTTCTTTCTCTTTCACTGTATCGTCCGCATTTTTCGTGATCGATACCTCCAGTTCCACAGTAGGCGACGCTGGTGTTCCATCGCCGGTGATCGTGGTCGATTTCTCCGTTGTACCTTCCGTCGTTGTTTCCGTTGTTGTGCTGTCATTGTCCGCAACAACATCCGCGAAAGCAGGTATGGGCATAGCCCCTGCAGCGACACTGGCTGCCAGCGCCATAGCGAGCATTTTTTGTGTCTGCTTTTCTTTTGCCATAGTAATACCTCCTTTTTTAGGGTATTTCATTATTCCCAATCTCTCCGTCCTCCTTCCCTCGGAGAATGATAGATAAAAAGAAAATCGCCCCATAACAGATCATCCGTCAGGGGCGAGTACCATTAGATATTTTATTTATCGTGTATGTTTACCAACTGCCATTGTTCCCTTCTTCTGCAGGCGTGGTTTCTTCCTGCAGGGGTTCTTCCTGTTCATCAGCTGGTGTTTCTTCTGTCTGCTTTCTTTTTTTCTTAGATACCGTAGGTGCGCCTAATTTCGCCTCCAGGTATCTCTTCAGGGGTTCGGCTACCACACGGGGGTTATTATACATCCTGGTAAATAACTCCATCACAGCCTTCTGCGCCTTATCCCGCATCATTTCTTCGCCCACCAGCGGATTATTGACCAGAGCCTCATGATATACATATGGAATATCGATCTCTACTCTAAATTTCCTGCTTTCTGCAGGTGTTTTCTTGTTCTGTTCCATTTATTATTTACTCCTTTCTTATCTCTTCAGTGCACCAATGACCAATGTTTTATTCTCGAAAAACCGCATGCCGACAATCTTCAGTTTTACGCTGTCCATCGGCATAGGCAGCTGCTTCCACTCAGGCAGATAACACAATACCTCAACACCAACATCTGCCTTAACGATCAGGAAAGAGGTGGTTCCATCTTCCTTCGGCGGCAGATAACGGATCACAGTGCCGGAATAAAAGCCGCCGATCTCCATTTTATCCACGATCCGGAGGATATCATTTTTAATCGGTTCATAGAACGAGATACGAAGATTCGTTACAGCGTCATCTTCCTCATTCTCTCTGCCGACCGTTACCAGCAGTGCTTCTATATACTGGTTCGGTTCAAAGATATATTTCGCCAGGGTACCGGGCGTAATACGCGCTGTACCTGTGATGTATGGGATCGTGGAGTATAAGTACAGGTCATGGCCTGCAGCGGTCAATGCGATCCTATTATTAAACGCAGCCAATACCTTGCAATTGATGATATCGCCCTCGCGCAGTCGTTCCGGGTCATTCAGATCAAAGTATGCATCAGATAACCTTTTGTTCGCCATAAGCCGGTTCCCGATAATCAGATATTCCGTATTCCCGATTTTATCCTGATAGGTATCGACCACTTCAAGGCAGAACTGGATCTCTGCACGCAGCATCTGCCTTGCCCAGCGCCTTCTCAGATGGATCACATAATCCTTGCTCTTCTTTTTCCCGTTCCAAATCAAGATTTTCGACATCTTTTCACCGATGATCGTTACGATAGCGCCTTTGCAGAATTCATCCGTGATCTCTACTTCAAAAAAAACATCCATCATACCATCCACCGTTCGTTTCATAGCCGCACCGACCACGATACCGTTTATAATAGCTTCGCTTTCCTTCGCCATTACCAATGTCTGGAACTGGACCTCTTCTTTTTTTACAAAGGGTGTGCCGCCGTAATCGACCTTACGCCGTCTGCCGCTGACATAGTTATCATCCAGTGTCGGGAAATCAGGCTCTTCCTTTTCAGGCTCCTGTTCTTCGGCTTCTTTTGGCGCTTCCTCTTTCTGCTCTTTCTTTTTCCTGCCCCGCTTTTTAGGTTCTGCCTCTTGCGCCGCGGTCTTTTGCTGTTCTGTTTCTTGCTGCTCTGATTCTTGCTTTCCGGATCCCTTCTTCCTGCCTCTGCGATGGCGGAAAGCGGGTTTCCCCTTTTTATCCAAATATACCTCTACGCCGTCAGGGAGTTCTTCATCATCACTGTCAAGATCAATGCTTTGATCCGGCTCCGGCATTTCATAAATCATTTTGTCTAATTTTTTCGCCGGTATTTTTTCTATCTGTGATTGGAATCTTCTCTCTTCCTCGCTTAGAGGTTCTTTTGGTTTTCTGCCAAACATGAGATCCCTCCTTCAAAAAATGTATTTTCTTTTTAATGAAAAAAAGGACACTGATCCTACTGGATAGTGTCCTGATATACCCGCCAGACGTCTTATAGATCTTTGGGGTCTACGGGTGTTGTATCGCTTAATTTCATTTTCAGCCGTTGTTTCGGCTTAACCGGATGTTTCCGTGTTATAGACTCATCCGATATATCATCGGTTACTGGTGCATGATCTGCCTCTTTGACAGATGCAGCTGATTTCTCCGGCAAATCCCCCTGGATCAGTGCCATAAATTCCTCCGGTTTATCCTTCCAGTTCTCTTTCTGTCTCAGCAATTCCTTCGCCAGTTCCACCGCTTCTTCCTCACGGTACTGGGTACGCAGCTGTTTGTCTACGGTATCGGCGTCGATATCTTCCTGGCTGGGTTCCCTCGGCGGCGCGGGGTTATGCTGCACCGGTTCCAATGGTTCTGCCAGCAGTGCATCCAGATCGATCGTTTCCTCGCCGGGCAGCGGGTGACCGGAGATCTTCGGGTATTTATCTATCGTTTCCTGGATCCATACATGGTCGGGACGATGGAAATACATATATTTATCGACCTGCATCGGTTTCTGGCCACGGATCAATGCGATCAATCGCTCCTGTTTCAGTTCGCGGATCTCGTTAATAAACATCAAACTGCGTGGGCTATGCTGTTTCGTCAGCCCAATATCGAAGTCTTTGATCGGCGAGAGGATATTTTTCTTCTCCCGTTTGACGATAGTACTCGTTGTCATCTGGCCCATCAGTTTAGATACGAACTCAGGTGTTTTATCCTCGTTACCGCAGCCAAGGAACAGCATCAGATCACAGTCACCGAACATTTCCAGGCATCGGTTCTCGTCATACCGCTGCAGTAACTGCGGCAGATTCTGGATCGCCATATTGATATGAATATCGCGGGAACGGAGCGTAGAAAGTTTTTGGGTATAGTCTGGCAGCACCCCGATATTAGCGAACTCATCCAGATAAAAATGGTTGCGCACATGCAACCGTTTGCTCGTGTTCGCATCGGCCTGCGCCTGCAGCGTGGCAAAGGCAATCGTGATAAACAGCGATGAGATATAGGCTAATGAGGTCTCCTGATCGGAAATGATACAGAAGTACGCGCATTTTTCGCGCCCGGGCTTCTCAAGGTCGATCTCGTTCTCGGATGTCATCCGCTGGATATAGTATTGCTTGAACGCTGATAGCCTTGTATCCAGACCGCCCTTTGCAGATGTACAGACGTTATCGCTCCATTCGGTGAATGCACTCCAATAGCTATATGCAAGGCTATGGTTCGGGTTACAGAGCAAGAACACCTGATACAGGGAATGGTACGTTGTCTTCTCCACTGGCACTTTAAATACCAATTCATAGACAAGACGTTCCAGTTTAAAATGTGGTGTTTGTTCATTAAACGCTCTCAGCTTCGCTTGTTCTTCTTTTGTCAGGAATATCTTTAACTGCAAAAGCTTTACGCAGGTACCAAGGTTCAGGATACGTTTCTTCGCCTCTCTGATCGTCAAAGGTTCATAGTCCTCAGGAGGATCGTTTACATCCAGGATCCGCAGGAGCATTTCATCATTGCGGTATGCCTGGATCTTATAGTACATATTGTTCAGGCGTTTTTTCTCTTTCGGTGAAGTGCATTCGGAGATCCGTTCTTTCAACTGCATCAAGCGGTCGCTCAGGTATTGATATTTCTGCCTGATGACATCTTCGATTGCTGCGTTATACATTTTTTCTTCTTCCGCCGTGTCGCAAGCATCGCGCCGGGCGCGGAATGTTTTCAATTCGAATTCGTACCGGTCCAGTTTCGCATCTTTTATCCTTGCTTTCGGTGTTGCGATCTCCAGCAGCAGTGTCATAAGAGCTTGCAGCAGTTTCTCCGCTGTACTCGCCCAGAATTCATTGGAGTTTTCGCTGGAAGTGTTCTTGATGATCATAGAGCTGATGGTCGTTACCCATTTCTCGCGTTCTGCGCCGAGAGTAGACAGCCATTCCATGAAGTTCCATTTATCAGAGTGCCATGGATAGATCAGGTTGAATACTTTTACATCGTAGCCGTACTCCTTGAAGATCGGGTATGTCTTATCGCAGAGCTCGCCCTTAGGGTCGGTTACAAAGACGCTCTCACCTCTTTTGGCGGACTCGATGAGGTTTGGGATCATGATAGATGCGGATTTACCTGTACCGGGGGCACCGAGGATAACTGTGTTACGGTTAGACAGATTATACCGGCGCATGATATCTTCGTCCCTGGTCACTATATCACCGATATAGCCCATGTTCTGGGCGGTATTTGGTACTTTTCCGATCACGAAGCCGTTGATGCTATCGATATCGTTCTCCGGATGAAGGCCATAGACCTCTTTAATCTCATCGCCTTCCAGAAACGATGCGGTGCCATGGGTACCGGCAGCGGATTTAGTCAGGTTACGTTCTTCGTCGAATGCGTCCTGGTTCATAGCGTTATATTTACAGACGGCGTATACTGCGATTACCACAATTACGAACAGGATAGCTGTCATAAGAAGTCCTGCAAATGAAAACAGCCCGCACAAAACCCAATAGATCGGGGAGAATGGTGCGGGGCCGAATAATGAAACGCACATCCCGCTGCACAACAGGCAGCAGATAAGGATGAACAATAATTTAGGTCTGGTCAGCTCTGTTGTTTTCTGCAGGTGCTTTTCCAAGTCCAATAGACGATGGAAAAATTTAGAGCCATATTGGTTAAATATGGCTCTAGGTTTATTCGTATTCTGTTTTTTCATCAGGGTCTATATACCTCCTTAACCTCCGCGATGGAGTAGCTATTATAAATTACTCTATCTGGCCAGGGGTCGAAAGCAGTACGATGGAAACTTTCCTGGAAGTTAAAACCGATGATATTTAATTTATCCAGCATCCCATTTTCGAGCATACGGCGGATGCGTTTGATTTTAATAATGTCACCACTGAACAATACGGTGCATTTCAATTCGCCGATCGTACCGTCTACTACATCTGTGGGATCATCTACACGTTGTTGTTCTTCGAATACTGATTCTAAGAAAAGTTCTTCGTTCTCTTTATAGGAACGGAACAATCTCAAATGTGCGATACCCTCTCTATCTGTATTGATCAGAAATACTTTTTTATAACAAGAGGACAGTTCCAAAGTTTCGCGTAATGCTTTACCGAAGTTGCGTTTATCTTCTTCGGGCTGATAGAGTAATCTATTCGCTTCATTTTCATAGCTATCGATAAAGAAGATCGCTTTCGTGATCGGCTGATGGAAGATCTGGATCGACAGATAATCCCTCACCTGGCTTTCTGCGTTATCGACCCAATACATGGAGGCACCGAGTTTGAATACGGGGATGTATTCGCCATAGTGATAGTACACACCGCCGAATCTGGAGGTACAGAGTACTTTATCGCTCTTAGGGTACTGTGCGATGATTTCTTCTTTTGTAATGAGACGAGTTACTTTCAGGACTTCTTCTTTATCGCCCTGTGGGATACTTTTATCAAACATCATAGAGATCACAGCGAGACTCCCCTGACGGGTCAGTTTTCTCGGTGTTGTTGCAGCTGTATATTTTTTGACGTCTAATATATCCTGACCTAATCTGCTTAGGCTAATGATATAATCGTCTTCCGCGCCTTTCTTGCGTAAGATATATCCTTCACTCGCCAGTCGTAAGATAATGCGATAGATCGTATATGGTTTCTTATCTGGGATCAGGTCTGCTATTTTACTTTCAGGATAGCTGCCATATTCTTTCAAGATATAAAGAATATCATTGCTTACTGTTCCTGACTTTAAGCTAAGTGGTTTCTTTTTGTTATCGTTTGCCATATCATCAAAACCTCTCTGTTTCAAGATTAGTTTCTTAGACACAGGCACACTCTTCAGATATGGATTCCAATTAAATTCCCACTCGTTCTTTTTCATTTCGACCACCGTCCAACTTTTTATGTTCATATACGATTCAAATGTGACTATTCTTTTTTGTTACTAGCCATAAAGCAAGTGGAAATTTTTTTGTTTCCGAAATCATTATTTTGCCACGAAGTGGCTACGCATGAACTGCGAACAGTTCATACGTTTTAAAAAGAGCTTTTTAAGGGGTCAAAACCCCCCTTTTCTCTAGCCGGATTTTCCGAGAAGTTTGTTTTTTTCCAAAAAAGTTGATTTTTCAGGAAAAATTCCCTAACAAAAAATGAAAAAACAGTGAAAAAATGGGGTTACCCAAAATTTCATTCGAAAAATGGCTTTTGACTGTATTTTTTTTGCAGCCATAACCTCTTTATCTCTGTTATTTTTTTGCAAGGATAAGACCCTTATCCCTGCAAAATTTTTTACATCCAAAGGCCCATATCCCTGTATAAAAATTTACAGAGATAGAACCTTTATCGATGCAATTTCCATTTATTAATCCGTCTGTCCGGAACTCTTTTTTTGTAATGATTTTTCAATGCTTTTCGAACTAAACTGTAACAAATACAGTCATAATTCAGTCGCTTCTTGTGCGCCTGATGTGCTAAGTAACCACAATAAAAAGTCACTTTGTTTCATTAAGGAAATCTCGGTTTCATTCCGTTCTGATTTACTCCCTATCCGATAAATTGACATATCAATACTATCATCTATTATCAAATAGGACTTAAATGCATTTACAATCGCCGCTATTTCCACGCTATCATTATCCCTTATTTTCGTGGGAGAGGAATACAACGTATTGACCACCAAAACACAGTTTTCATTGTATTCAGGCATTGGCTGAGTCTGAAATAATTCCTCTAATTCCCGTCTAACTGCCAAGGATATATACTCCTTCGACCTTGCGGAAAGACTTTTTATAAGGGGGAAAATTGACAATGTTATAATTTCATTCTCTAATTTAACAGTAACACTTTTCTCATGCCGACACAACTGTTTGAACATTAAATTTTTATCATTTTTATCTCCTCTTTCGTCGATCATTCCTGTATAAACAGGTATCTCATTCATATAGCCGGCGATAGTCTTTCTACATGACATTGACATAGATTCCATCTCTTCTATCAGATCAATTAAAGCGGGCAAATGATGCAAGCAAACCTGGTAATCTGTCAAACTACCGTCAAGCAATCCCAACCGTTTCTGCACCTGTTTTGCCCTCTCCGTAAGATGAAACATCTAAACATAACCTCCTCTCTACTCGTCCTGTTTGTACAGATCATTATTGTAAAAAATAAAACGGCAGCCTGCAGCATCCTTGATCTGCAGCGCATAGTACACACGGCATTTCAGCTTTATATATGCCACCTCCGAATCATCATAAACAATAATGATTAGTCTGTTCTCAGGGTCGAATCCGTTCCCGGATAATTCATTTTTAATCAGATCCCCCAATGCATAGAGCGGGACGGCTATCATTGCAGTATCTATCACATAATATGTCTGAACATTGTTCGAAACCTTGTCGCCAACGAACATTTTCGCAACGAATAAACTACTATACACACTATCGGTGAGTGTGATCGTGTCCCCCTTGTTTTTGGCTGCAATCGACGTTAAAACACTGATTGCATTCATGTATTTACTTGCAACAGGCCCGCCCTCATATGCTGAAATATATACATAATCGTCCTCTTGCATAAAGTGATACAGCCCCGCCAAATGGATCATTATATTGCGGAAGAAAGCAGCTGGTATATCAAATAATATAAGCAGATCATTTATTCTAACCTTGCCCCAACCACTCGTCAGGAAAGCTGCAATATCTTCGCTTCGGTTCTCCAAATATTCGTTTATTTCCGAATTGCAAAAATACATCAAGCACCTCCCCCTTTCTATACTTTCATCCGCATAACAGCCAATTCATTAGGGTCTGTAGTGATCGCCATATGCTCCGTTGGTGTGCCGTCAAAACGAATTTCAAACGCATTATTTTCGCAGATCAACATTGCATCGCCTCTCCTGGAGAACATGGAAATCTGATTGCGCGTTTCTGTATTCAGATACAGTTTTTCGCTGACAATGCCAAGGGTATGCTGCTGCATCTTCAACAGCACTTGGAACTGTGAGTTATTGATGATGGTATTCAGTACTGATTCATTATCCTTCGAATGCCAGTCCTGAATATCCTGTGACGCGGTAATAACACAGCCGTTATACGCACGGATAATCTTATATAGTTCCTTTACAAAGGCTGCAGTCTGTCCGCTGCCTTCGCCTACCAGCTTCCATAATTCGTCAATTAGAACAACCTTCCGCTGTGTGATGTCCTCAGTCATAAGGTTCATGATATGATTGATGATCGTGAACATCATTGCACCAACGATTTTGTCACCGGAACTATCCAAATCGGAGATATCGAACACCGTATAATCGTTGTCCAAATCTTTGATATTCGTATGTCGATTCAGGAAGCTATAGGTACCGGAAATGAACTGCTGCATGATACCAAGCAGTTCATTTACCTCCCGTTTGTTCTCCTGTGGTTCGGGCATTGTTGCACGGAATATACTGCGGTCATCTGCATCATCCTGCGGCTCCAACATCTGCTTTAAGGCGATACACACATCACTGATGATCGGCATCTCCTTGTAAGTCCCGTCAGCATTTTTGATACTATTATTGTCCAGTGTAATGCCCTTTGCCTTATACGCATCAACGATAGCTACGTTCAACAAAGACCGCTGTACTGGCTTCAAATAAGGCATCAGGATCTCGAAGTATGCAGATACTACGATCAGTTTTCTCGACAGATAACTCTTTTGTCCAAGGTATCCACTGTCAGCGGGATTCAGTACCGTTTTGCTATCTGCATCGTCAGGGATACGGATATCAAATATGTTTACATGGTTCTCGCCGTCTGTTGTAAACTTAATGAACTGACCGCCCATATTCTCACAAAATCTTCTGTATTCCTCACCTTTGATAGGTACGATCGCGAAGCATTTTGCCCCCGCCATTCGGCTTCTGCCAAGTAGTAATTGGCTGCCGTAAGTCTTACCACTACCCGTCGAACCAATGATCATCATGTGTGGTTTATCGTACTTGGAGGTATCGAAGTTATTGATCGCACAGAAGCGACCTGCTTTATTCTTCCCAATAAAAATACCACCCTCATCAAAGATGGATGGCTCGTTAAACGGGAATACTGATGCAAGCTCACCGCACAGGATATTCCGCGCTGAAATACGCAGGATATCCTTATCCAACCGCACAAAAGGAAGTGTGGATCTAAACCCTTCCTCCTGCCGGAGATCCAGCGGCAAGAGCGGCATATCTTTTGATTCCATCAAGTTATATACTTCACGGATCTTATCGTCTAAAGCGTCTAATGTATCCGCTGAGATCGTCACAAGAATAGACAGGTAATACATATCAGCACTCTCGTTATACATCTTCTCACGGAGCAGTAAAGCGTCCTGCATATTCTGTCTGGACTCCTGCGCAACGCTTGTATTCGCACTCAGGTTCTCCATTACCATCTCCTGCATATTTACCGATTGACGGACGATTTTCTTTGCAGTAGTCCTATCCTCACGGACTAAGAAAATGTCAACATCAACATCATAGGAACTGCCCAACAACGGGTTCAGCCAGCCTGCAGTTACATAGTGTCTGTAATCACTGATGTAATGATAGGATACAAACTTACCGTTCACCTCACAGAAACTGCGGTCATAGAACGCAATCTCTTTCGGTGAAAGATAATCCTCTATCGTCAGTGAATCCTTCTTCAACGGATTACGTTCCAGTATCTCTTCGTATATCATGAATGCATGAGTTTCAAAGTCTGGAGCCAGTCTATCAAAGTGCATCAGGATATACTCATAAAGCACTGTATTGATATATTTATTATCCGTCAGACGGGGGCTTACTACCTTACAGCCACACTTCAGCATGCACTCAGCCAGAGCGAACTCATGGCCTAGCAACACCTTCCTTACATAGTCGAACTCAGGTGCCATCTGAAATTCTTCGAACTCATAAATCACGAAAAATCTATTCCCTGTCAGCTTATAAATCTCTACCGTATCCTTGATCTCTTTTGCCAGGTCGTCCACCATATCTCTGGTTTCTTTTGTAGCATTAGGCAGGTTCTTATAAGAGAGTAAAATCTTCAGATAATCCTCTGCTGTCTCCGGTACTGACATGACTTTTATCTGCATGGTACGGGGTGCATGGCTCAGGTATTGTGCGAACTGATACACGATACGTTCCTGTTCCAACGCATCCTTATTAAAAAAATTCGTAGGGATGATTTCAATGATCCTGATATACCTATCATCCGTAGTGATGATAACGCCGTCAGAAACATCTCTGATATTGATAAAACTCTGCGTGCGGTAGCGTGTACTCGGACGCGGTTTGCGCCGTGTACGCTTCTCAGCAGCTGCCTGCAAATCTTCTTCTGTCCGCGCTACGTTCTTCTTTTTGACTGCGGGTAACTTCATTCAAACATCCCTCCTTCCATCGTTTCTTCTTCTAAAGCCTGTGCCTGTTCACGCAGCAAACGCTGTTTGATCGTCTTTTTCTGTTCAGAACTTTTGTGTCTGACATATCTGCGATAGGTTTTTCTGACGAAGAAATTTCGCAGTAACAGATAAATATATCTGCAGAACGAATCGCTGTTTTTACCATATGGCAATGCTGTTAAAAGCAGCGCCGCACCAACGATCACAATGGTATATCTGAATGGCAGACTAAATACTTTCAGGCAAATAATCAGCAGAATAAATGCGATCACTATACCCTGCACCAGACTGGTCACTTCAATGGCATCAGCAATCTTCCCTGCGCTCTTTAGATTGCGTGGAATACCATATACCTGATGACGACCGTCTTTGTTTTCGCTCATCTTTCCCACTTCCTTTTCAATAAAAAAAGACCTCAGAAAGAATCTGAAGTCCATTCATATTTACACTAACTAAAATACACTAACTGATTTTGATGATTTAATGAAACAGTTAATGTATTCTGTTTTCCTTTTAACTTATCTGTTTTTGTATTCTTTGATCCACGCTTCTATATCAAACATCGGGACATTATTCTCCTTCGCAATATAAATGCTCATAGAAAGATCATGGGCCATTTGTTCTGACTCCAAATTACGGAGAAAAATATTCTCCGCCTTTTCTTTTGTGCCTCCTTTGATCAAATATACACCCAAATTATTTGTATCATAGCCAACCGACAGATACTCATTATTATTCCACTCGAGGGTTTTTACTTTTGTTCGTATCTTCATTCTGTATCTTCCCCCTTGCCGCTAAGTGATCCGTTATCAGCTATTACTGAGTCAATTATATTATACCATACCATGTTGGATTTTTGTGCGATTTACATCGTGTTTAAGACACAACTTCTCTAAAATGTGTAAAGCCACAAGTGCCTACAACAACACCTTCACCGCCCTGCGAGTGTACCCAAAGTCGGTTACCGGAAGAGTCTTTTCCGACATAAATCCCGACATGCGTTGTCCTGCCGCCAGACAGCATAAAACCAAGGTCCCCGGGCTGTAACTGTGCGGCTGTAATCGGCGTTGTATTGTTATATTGATACCATGTACCGCCAGCTTTCAGTTGATCGCTGACACCCGCTGTACGGTAAGCCCAGTCTACAAATCCGCTGCAGTCCAGACCAAAGGGCTGATATGTACCAGAGGTACGGTCTCCGGCAGCGGTCACTTTTTTCAAAGTACCCCATTCCGAGTTCCATCCTGTACCGTAATACTTACCGCCCCAGAAGTATTCCACTTTCCCGACTAAGGATAATCCTACAGTCAATACCTGCGACCTTGCAGAGGAAATCGCAGGGTCAGTTGCTCTTGCTATTGCAAGATATCTCGTCACCTGCGCATTGGTCAAAGGCAACGAATCAAGGTTAGAAGCCTGCCCCAGGATATTTCCAAAACTGCCGAACTCTGTATTCCCCAGCTGTTCAAAGACCGCTTCATATGAACTCGCAGCTGCAAACTGAGCATCTGTCAGATGAAAGACAGTATCAACGAAAAAGTCTGTATCATGATTAGTTATGAAGAGTATTTCATACTCACTTCTTCTATGCTTATGATAATAATACTCACCTTCATATTCTCTGAGCATTGCCAGCAAATGCACAATATCTATCTTATCAACCGGATTATTGCTGCTGCCCGATTTATGATAATACCGGAACACATGCTGTATGTATTGTTTATCCCCGTAACGGGTAATATTGCTACCATTCTCTTGATACCGCTGGAGCATATAATCACTGTACGCCGCTGCATTGGTCGCCGTCCAGCCGGAATATCCGCGATTGATAAGCCAGTTGATGTAGCCTGTACCAAAGTTATAGGCCTGTACTGCGACCTCTAGCTTGGCCCAGTCCTGCGGATCTGAACAGTTTGCTTTCTCCAAGCACTTTGCAAAGTAATGTACACCGCCATCAATAGAAGACTCCGGTGTAACAGCACCATGCACATACCCGGAGCCAGCCGATTGCATGACATCATTCCCGCGGCCACCGGATTCCTGCGCCATCATTGCCATTAAAACATCGACATATCCTGATATAGCATAACGCATAGCCGCCGCTTCAACATCGGTACGATAGCGTTCTACTGTATCGGGTAACGGGCTTGTCCCGATCCTGATCCCGCCTGTAATGACCTCTTCTTCGTCTCCAACTACATCTTCGATAGTTACATCCGCATCTGCCTCACCGTCTAAAGATGCAGCGCAGAAATACGCCATGATCTTATATGGACTGATCGGGGGGACAGGTTCATCGGTCGTTATATCATCCTCCGAAATACCTAAATCGACCAATCCTTCCAGTTCCATGTTATATTCATCCAGAAACAGACCATTGATCTGTGATGCCATATTCAGGATACGGAACTGGGCTTCTGTATATTCCCCATATTCACCGCCTGTCAGGGCATTTAACAGCATTGTCGGCAAACTACAAATTACGATGATCAGAAAAATCACAAAAGCACAAACAAAAGATACCAGTTTGCGGAAAAGAGGGTTCCTGGCAGCCGAAGCCGCCGCTCCGACGAAATCCCCGGCCATGGCATGACCAACGGTTTTCGTCACATCATAAGCGGTCTGTCCCATTGAAGTAGCAGTCGCCAAAAACCCTCTTTGGTTATTCTCGTCCACGGGCCAGTCACTCCTTTCCGTTATTTCCTTTTCTTAGAGCCAAGGCCAAAACCCTTGAACTTCGTATTTTTATTCCCTTCCTTTTTCGGGAATGTAGTATACCCATCTTCTCGGGTGATTTTTGTTTCTCCGTTTTTCGTTTCTGTTCGGGTGCCGGAGTGATGGATGATCGTGCGTTCTTTTACAACAATACCGCTGTTATGTTCATCGAACTCAACTGTCTTATCAGGGTTCGCAGCTGTGCCGTTGCCCCAATATACAGTGCCGCCCATGGAGAAGGTACCATCTTTATCCCCAGAACCGTCCGCATGGTTCACACGACCAATAAAGCCGTCGGCATTACTGATCGCACCGGAGGACGCGTGATATACGCTACCATTCGAATACGCAATATCGCCAGTCGCTGGATGTGTATACTGACCACCGGGCAGATCCCTGATCTGCTGATAAGTATTTCCGTTATCAAAAGAGATACCGCCTTTACCATCCACCATCGTTCCTTCGGGATAAGCCACATGACCATCGTTATAAGTGATCGCACCATTTCCATGTTCCACACGATTTCCGTATGTCTTCGAGCCGTCTTTATGTGATGTAACACCATTAGCCGTAATATCCCCGTTGCTGTGCAGGATCGAACCATCCTGGAAGATCGTTGTACCATCAGGTGTGACTGTAGTACCGTCAGGACTGGTTACTTCGCCGTTCAGATGTGCCATTTTACCATCATCCAACAGAATTGCACCGTCGGAAAATGTATGGTTGCCATTTTCATGCTGTGTTACATTGCCCTTCGTAATTGCACCGGAATCATGCTCTGTAGTCGCATTCTTGGTAACAGCACTATTGCCATGAGTGATAGATCCCTTCGAGCCAATAATCACCTGATTTTCACCCTCGCCAATCGCTCTTACACCATTCGCCTGAACGATCGTGCCATCATCCAGTTTCACAGGGGTATCCCCTACTTTTGTCACATTGCCATCTGGACTGATGATTTCGGCACCATTGGTGATCGTACCGTCTTTATGCAGCATCGCATTGGCAGGGAGTGCGTTCCCGTTTGCATCTTTGACATTTGCACCCATAATTGCACCATTGGCAAACTGAACTGTGCCATCCGGGTATATTTTTGTACCGTCCGGGAATTGCTTGTACCCAGCTGTAATTGTTGTTCCGTCGCTTGTGTGAAGCGATTCGTTCGGATTGAGTGTTGTTCCTTCCGGCATAGAAACCGCCGTTTGTGCAGGCGCAGAGGCATCGAATCCGCCATCCGCAGTCCGATGGCTGTTTTTATATTCTTCAGCCATACTATTTCCTGCAGGAATATCGTCTTTAGAAGTATTCGGCTGACCCTGATACTGGTTATATACCTGACCAGTACTTGCATCCATCGCCATTGCCCCCTGTTCATCCTCACGCAGAAGACCTTGTGCCGCAAGCTTGCTCTGTGCCATTGCAGGTGTGATATTCCCTGCTTTCATATCGTTCATGATCGCGTCCCTAGTACGCTGCTGATCGATACTAAAACCATTCTTTTCAGCACGCTGTTTGGTATCGTCATACTCCTGCTGGGACATATTCCTGCTGGCAGCACCCTGCATTTCAGTGAATCGCTTATCAAATTTCTGGTTCAATGCTTCTGCAAAGGAACTGCCGTCTTTTGTCATAGCAGCGGCTTTTGCCACATTCGTTGTACTGGCGAATCCCTGGGCTGCACCCATGGCCCCCCGAGCAAATGCACTGCTTTTGGTCGAGCCCTGTGCAAACCCACCTCTTGCACCGCCAAGAACTGCACCTTTTAAATCGTTCCAGTTCCTTGAGAATGTACCGCCTAACGGGACAGATAGCCCCGCTCCGGAAGTACCTCTACCTAATGCACGCCGCAGCATGATCGCTGATGCACCAACTGCACCGAATAAACCGCCGCCTGCTCCACCGCCTCGGCTGATATTCACCCCCAGACTGCCTATGAATTGGTCGAACTGTACTGCGAATGACGAATATGCCAGAGCAAAAAATGCCCAGACTAATTCGTTATAAGCCGCATCTGCAAACAAATCTTCAAACTCAACGGAACCGTCTAAGTTCAGGTTAGTCGAAGTAGACATGATATTGATGAAACCTTGAATGAAAAAAGCAGTCATGATAAAGACAAACATATCCGCAAAAAATGTACGGATATAAGTGTCAAATATCTGCTTTGTTTCTTCCAGTATCGCCATGCCGAAGGCAATTGGTGCTAGCGCCACCAGCAGTACCAGTCGGATATATCTGATGAAGAACATGGAAATCAGTTTAAAGAAATTGATAACCAGCATCACAGTGATAACGAGTAATACCAGTACTTTTACAATACCTAACATACTGCCGCCGGTACCTAATGCGCCGATCAGCAGACCTTCCGCCGCCCTTTCACCGATTTGGACAATAAATTCTACAAGCGACAATCCACCAGAACTGGCATCAATATCCAGTATCTCATCGATGATCCCGACCATTTGCAGATATACAAAGGACATCAGTCCCCAGCTCTTTATTGCCAAAAAACCGTAGAAGATGTACCGTACAATAAATTGCCATACACGACTCCGTTCAATCTGCAGACCTGCAGCAAGACCAAAGCATTTCAGGATAAACAACAGCCCGACAAAACTCAGCCAGCCTGCGCCTAATACCTTGAAAAATTCCAGTACATTCCCGAAAAATGGAAGATAAGTGCCAAATGTGGAAAAATCCCATCTGATAGAACCAAGGAATGTATCCGCAAAAAATTCAAGTGCAGTTGCCAAGACCTGCATGATAAGTCCTATCAATGCATTTAAAATGCCCATTACGATCGCAGACAAAATTTACTCACCTCTTTCTTTTAAAAAAAGCCCGAGAGAATGTCCATTCCCTCAGGCTCTTCATATACTTGTTCAAAAATTTGGTATAATCAAAAATTTTTATTTTTCTTCTCTGCCAGATCAGCCCGCAGTAGCAAACATTGTAATAATCGTAGGCAGCAACAGATACAGAAGGAACATTGCAATGGAGAATACGATACAGCCAAGACCGAACCCTCTGTATTTTTTTAATGGTGCACAGACAAAGGCGCATAATACGCCGATCAGCAGTGCCAGTGTTGCAGCGGGAGGGATCCATGCTTCCGCATACTCGATCGCTGTTGCCCAAACCGCATCAACACTGTCAAAAGATGCTGTGTCTGCGTCCTCGATCGCATCCTGGATCGCGCTGGCGAATACTGTCTGAGGGAACAA
The DNA here is from genome assembly GCA_017442465.1 of Anaerotignum sp. Taxonomy (GTDB): domain Bacteria; phylum Bacillota; class Clostridia; order Lachnospirales; family Anaerotignaceae; genus Anaerotignum_A. The sequence continues at coordinate 51,701 of JAFRZQ010000175.1, forward strand.
TGTCACCATTGCAGCGGCTGCGACCAATTTTTCTTTCCATCTATTGATGTTCATATCACTTCTACCTCCTTCCCATAATTTACCTAAGGTTATATGAAAGCATTTCAAAAACGCCCGATCATTCAAAAGAACGACCGGGCGCTGAAATCAATGTATATTATGGATAAATAGGTTTATTACCAGCCTGTTTTAGGCAGTTTACCGGGGTTACCGTACATCTTAATCGTCCAATGGCTGTTCGCTGTTACATACTGATCATGCCATCTGCCGGAAACGTCAGCATAGTTTGTAAACTGATAGCCATTCGTAAAGTTGCTGCCTGCTGTCATCTGCATAGAAATCGCTTCTACCAGTTTAAAGCCGGGAGCTACAGAACCCTGGAATTCCATCTTAACCTGTGTTACATATTCGCCGCTTCTCAGGCCCATGTTACCTGCGTACAGGTCGATATGGTTATGTCTGTCGGAGGAATATGTACCGGGCAGGTATGTATAAGCTGTGTTCAGGTTAGTTGTGTAAGCAACTTTGAAGTTATATTTCTTACTCCACAGACCTGTATCGAAATACTTGATCTGAGCTGCTTTAGGATCGGGCAGTTTATCGTGTACTGTGAACTTATCAAGGGATACATTGGATTCATTGCCTACACCAGTGATGTAGTAATTGATCGTATCGCCCCAAGAGCAAGTCTTAGTATCGGAAGTCTTCTTGATACCAACCATCAGGTTAATAGAAGGATCTTTCGCTACAACGGATACTACCTGACCTTCTTTCTTGATCGTTACTTTCAGAGGGTTAGGATTGATACCGTACCAATCGGGAGCCTGTACCTCTTTCAGTGTATAAGTACCAACTTTCAACTTACTGGAGATAGCTGTACCATCTGCACCAGTTGTGATTCTATCTACTTCCACACCATCGGAATCCAGAATACTATATACCGCACCCGCCAGAGGAGTACCGCTATCCCAACCTGTGTTGTTGTTATAGTCCGCAGACAATTTTGTCAGCGCGATTCTACCCATCAGAGGTTTATTCGTCAGCTGAATGATAGTAGGTCTACCATTGCCCGTGATCTGGAAGTTATAAATCGTTGCATCGCGTTCATAGCCTTCAGGTGCTTTTTCTTCCTGCAGTGTATACCAACCTTCAGGCAGGTTGCTGATGTTGATGATACCGTTTTCGGATGTTTCGTATCTGCCGATGATCGTATGCAGACCGTTCACCATTGTGTTCGCCGCATTTACACCTGCTGCCATAACAGTCTGGCTATAGATACCAGTACCATTATTCAGCGCAGCGATCACGTACACAGCACCTTTAACGGGTTTACCTGTTACAGCATCAGTTTTGATGATCTGAGATACACCCAGAGGATCGTTATAGATCGTTACTGTCTGGTTATTGCTTGCACCTTCAAGGTAAGGGTTTCTGCCGGAGGATACCTGGAAAGTTTTAGGCGCTGCAAGGTTATAGCCTGCAGGAGCTTTCATTTCTTTCGCGATATAGGTACCGTCAGTCAGGTTAGGCAGGTGGATCTGACCGGATCTATCAGTTTCAAATACACCTACTGTTGCCCCGTCGAATGTTGTGATCAGGAATTCACAGCCTTCAATGGGTCTATCTGTTGCGCTGTCCAGCTTCTGGATCACTACGCCGCCTTTTTTGCTGTTTTCAAATGTCACTGTTGTTACTTTGCCGGCACTTACCGTTACAGTCTGAGGGATGGAATTCAGAACATAACCAGCAGGTGCGGATGTTTCGGAAACAACGTATGTGCCACTTGCCAGACCGGAAACCATGATGTGACCATTGGAATCTGTTGTGTATGTGCCAACTTTTTCACCGTTTACTTTTTCAACTTTGAATGTTGCACCCTGCAGAGGATTCTTTGTGTCAGCATCGATCTTGATGATTTCCAGACCGAGGATCTTAGTATTTGTGAATGTTACGGATGTCTGTTCGCCGTCACGAACTACGATATCCTGTTTGTTGTTATCGATCTGGTAGCCTTCGGGGGCTTTTGTTTCCAGAATTTCGTATGTACCTTCTTCCAGTACAACATTGATAACACCATTGATATCTGTTGTGTATGTGCCGATCAGTTTACCTGCAGGAGTGCTGCTGGAAACGGATGTGCTTGTGGATGCGCCAGTCTGCCAGATCTGGAACTGTGCGCCTTTCAGAGGAAGACCTGTCTGGCTGTCTTTTTTGATGATCTGAACGCCTTTCAGTTCTTTGTTATAGAAATCCACTGTATAAGTACCTTCGTTATCGATCGTGATCGTCTTTGAATTTTCTTCGCTCAGTGCATATCCATCGGGTGCTTTTGTTTCAGTGATGATATATGTACCTTTTTCCAGTTTAGGCAGTGTAATTGTACCTTTTGCATCTGTTGTAAACAGGCCGTTGGAATTGCCTACTACTGTGCCGTCCATATGTTTCACTTCAAATGTAGCACCTGCCAGTGGATCTTTTGTCTTTTCATCGAACTTTCTGATTACCAGATTGCCCAGAGCTTCATTATAGAAGTCAACTTTGAAAGTACCTTTTGTATCCACTATCACTACCTGAGTAGGATTTTCGCTCAGTGCATAGCCTGCAGGAGCCTGAATTTCTGTTACTGTGTAAGTATCAGCCTTAATATCCCTCAGTGTGATCACACCACTTTCGTCTGTAGTGAATACACCATTGGAACCGCCGGGAACGATTGTGCCGTCAGAATAAGTAATTCTAAATGTTGCACCTGCCAGCAGTGCCTTTGTATCGGCGTCGAACTTACGGATCTGCAGATTTGCCAGTGCATCATTGTAGAAATCTACTGTGAATACACCTTCTGTATCTACCTTGATCGTCTGTGTGGGTGTATCACTGATCGCATAGCCTGTAGGGGCTTTGATTTCAGTCACTTTATAAGTGTCCTGTTTTACACCAGTGATCATGATCACACCACTATTATTTGTTGTGAAGATACCGTTGGAATCACCAACTACTGTACCGTCGGAGTATGTTACTTTGAACTGTGCACCTGCCAGCAGTTCTTTTGTTTCGGAATCGAACTTACGGATCTGCAGGTTTGCCAGTTTTTCATTATAGAAATTTACTTTAAATACACCGTTTGTGCCTACTTCTACAGTCTGAATGGAGTTTTCACTCAGTGCATAGCCCGCAGGGGCAGATGTTTCGGTCACTTTATAAGTACCTTCTGCCAGACCGGGGATAGAAACAACACCACTTGCGTCTGTTGTATAATTACCGATCAGTTTACCGCCAAATTCAACACGGAATGTTGCTCCTGCCAGAGGCGCTTTTGTTTCGTTGTCAAATTTGTAGATTTCCAGAGTACCCAGTTTTTTGTTATAGAAATCTACTGTATAAGTTTTACCTGTATCGTCGATTTCAATTTTCTGGGAAGGATTAGCACTTACTGCGTAACCTTTAGGTGCTTCTGTTTCTGTAATGATATATGTACCTTTATCCAGTTCAGGCAGTGTGATTGTACCGCCTGCATCTGTTGTGAAGATACCATTTGCAGAACCAACTACTGTGCCATCGGCATCAGTGATCTTAAATGTAGCACCTTCCAGAAGGGCCTTTGTATCTGCGTCGAATTTTCTGATCTGCAGATTACCCTTCTTATAGTTGTTGAATGTCTTAGTGATTGTAGAGCCGTCAGTACCAACTTCTACAGTCACAGGCTGTGTAGACAGAACATAGCCTTTAGGCGCTGCTGTTTCTGTAATTACATAAGAACCAGGAGCCAGATTGCCAATCAGGATATTACCGTTCGCATCTGTTTCAAATTCGCCGGAACCAACTGCCGCACCAGCGGATGTGGTTACTTTAAATCTTGCACCTTCCAGGGGCTGTCTGGAGATACCGTCTACTTTATTGATGGAGATCGCACCGTAAGGGTAGTTTCTGAAAATCACTTCCACTACGCTTGTGCCGTCTGCTTTCAGGTTCACTGTCTGCAGATATGTTTCAGCGATCACATAGTTCTGGGGTGCTTTGATTTCTTTTACTGCATAAGCACCTGCTTCAAGGCCAGTGATTACAACAACACCGGATTTATCCGTTGTTACTGTGCAGATCAGTTTGCCATTCTGACCGCTGGTTTCACCAGTTATTCTATAAACCTCGAATGTTGCGCCATCCAGCATTTCACCTGTGTTCGCATCCGCTTTCTTAATAACCAGAGAGTTCAGAGGATAATTCACGATATCGCCAACTTTAGCATAGTCAGCGCCGCTTGTAATGCTCAGTTTTTTATTGGAAACTTCCTGATTATTGCTTGTTGTGCCATTAATTGTACCTGCATTACCTGTGCTGCCAACTGCGTTACCTGTAGACAGGTAGGAGTTATCACCAGCATCCAGATAAATTCGTGTTACAGGGTTTGTAGGTTTCTGATAGCCCTGTGCAGGAATTGTTTCTGTAATGATATACCAACCAGGTTCAACATAAGGCAGTTTGATTCTGCCATCGGCATCTGTTTTGAATGTACCGATCGTCTTAATGCCGCCGCCTGCCTGTTCATACTCGATTTTGTATGTTGTGTTAGGGATACCTTTATTTGTTGTGGCATCTGTTTTCTGGATCAGCAGTGTGGGAAGCTTGATATTTTCGAACAGTAATGTCTTTGTATCGCCGCCCGCCAATTTCACACGCTGAGGTGTATCATTCAGGATGTAAGGATGAGGTGTAGAAATTTCTTTGATTTCATATGTACCTGCAGCCAGACCAGGCAGAGAAATCATACCCTCCTTATCTGTTGTTACTGTTGCAGGTTCTACGCTTGTATCGTCAACCAAACCTACGCTATATGTAACACCAGCAATAGGTTCTTTTGTAACTGCATCGACTTTCTTGATTGTCAGTTCAGGCAGTTTAATGTTATCAACTTTAACGATGATTTCACCGTCACCTGCTTTGGCCACGATCACACGATCAGGGCTTGTCTTATCGGAGAACATATAGCCGGGAGGAGGGTTCAGTTCAGTCACAACATATGTACCGGGAGCGATATAGCCTGTTGTGAATTCACCGTTTTTATCTGTCATACCTTCAGCAACAGGTCTGGACAGATCAGACTGCTCATAAATAGCGAACTGTGCGCCTTCCAGTTTATCACCTGTTTCTTCATCATATTTCTGAACGGTGATCTGAGGTGCTTCCAGATTCGCAAACATCAGGGATTTTGTATCGCCTGCGTTCAACTGGATATCCTGATGCTCACCAGACAGTACGTAAGGTTCAGGTACGAATACTTCTGTTACTGTGTATGTACCGGGTTTCAGGTAGCCAAGTTCGCTGCCTTTCATACCGATCGTAACTGTACCATCTTTGCCTGTTTCTACTGTGCCGATCTTTGTACCATCGGTTTTCTTCACTTCGAACTTTGTACCGGGTACGGGATCACCTGTCTGTTTATCGATCTTTTCGATTGTCAGTACAGGTGCTTTCAGGTTATAAGCCACATACTGGATACTCTTATCTTTACCCAGATAAACTGTACCAGGGCAAGAATCCACTACATAACCTTCGGGGGCTGCCAGTTCTGTAATTTTATAAGAGCCTACAGGCAGGTTCTTCAGATTAACTGTGCCACCTTTTGTTTCGACTGTTGTTGCATAGTCACCATCGATCTGTTCCACTTTGAATGTTGCAGGATCGCTGATGGATTCGCCTGTCTGTTTATCGACTTTTGTGATTGTTAGACCGGGGAATTTGGAGTTTGTGAATTTCAGGCTGGGAGCCTGACCATTTCTTACTGTTACATACTGGGGTGTAGGATCAAGGATATAACCTTCAACAGTGGATATCTCGCGAACCATGTAAGTACCATCTGTTACATCGTCCCATTCGATCTTACCACTGCCGTCTGTTTTGCCTGTTGCTCTCCATGCACCCTTACCGTCGATCTGTACGATTTCATACTGTACACCGGAAACAGGTTTGCCTGTTTCAGCATCTTCTTTTTCCATTGTTACAGTCTGATCGGGATAGTCGCGGAATGTAGCTGTTACTTTTTCATCATCGGGTACAGTAATTACGATTGTTGTAGGCTCTGTCAGCTGATAACTGTCACCGGAGTCACGTTCAACGATCGTATATGTGCCTTCGCCGGGGATATTAGGTAACCATTTACCACTGCTGTTTGTTGTGCCTGTATCGATCAGCTGACCTCTGGAGTTATAACAGTCGAAGGTCACACCCGCCAGAGGAGTGGCATTATCCCTTGCATCCAGTTTAAGTACAACTAAATCACCACTGCCAGTTGATGTATCTGGTGTATCAGGCGTTTCAGGAATACCTTCATCAGGTACATACTCCTGATTAATCGCAAAACCGTCATAAGGATTATCCCAATGATTCCCTGCCAGAACATAACTCTGTGCGGCATCCTTGGTACTTCTACCATACAGCAATACTTTCTTCATCTGCTGGGCATATAGTCTTAAATCCACCTGTGTACCTGCTTCACCAGGATCGGGAATGATCACTGTTACTTCTTCCGTACCTGCCGGCAGGACAAATCTTGCGTTTCCAGAAGATGTAGTGATCGTTTCAAATTCATCACCATTTTCATCCACGATTGTCAGTCCGGGAGGGAATGCACCACCGTTCAGATTTTCGATATACATTTCGGAATTAGGTACATTGTTGTCTGTGTTCCCAATCGTATATACTACTTCATAATTACTGCCGGATTTTTTAGGTTCACCAGCAGTGAAAGTAACGTCACTCAGTCCGTCATGTGGAGTATGGCTACCAGCTTTGTTATAAATGCTTCTTGTTGCAGCCAGGACTTTATTCTTCAATACTGCAGAATAACCACTCAGACCATCATTTACACTCCAGGAATTGATACTATAGCTTGTATGAATACCAGACCAAATGGCCATTTTGGTTGCTAGGTATGCACCGTATTCCAATTCATCCTGGTCTACGCCATAAGAAGCTGCTGTACCTTCCAACAATGTTTCCGCAGAGACTGTAGGATAGCCATAGTTTACAGCCCCTTCCAGAAATGCAGAAATTGTATTTCCAGCAGTAGATTTATCGCCTGCTCTTTTGCCGGAACCGCCGGAACCGCCAGCGTCTACAATACAGTCATTATCAAATTTTTCAATGTCTACACCATAGTCAGCTGTATCGCCATAACCAGGATAAGCAGGGTTGATGCAATATGCCTGATAAACTGTACTGTTTGCTGGGTTTGTCCAGGATACCTGCATAGGAACAAAGTTATCATAGTCTACTACACCATTGAATTTCAGATACGGAATACGAGTATTTGTATCTTTCGTCAATTTCTGATTCGAATGATAAACAGTTCCGATGGTCATAATTCCTTCATTTGATGCCGCAGCTGCTGCAGGCAACAAAGAAGTAAGCATCACCAGTGACATAGCCCAGCCAAAGAAACGCTTAGTGAATATCTTTTTCATCACGTATTCTCCTTTCTTTTTATTGTGTTACTTTCTTTCACTTTCCATTTACTTCTTTTCCTCTTCCCCCCTTCTCCGACTGAATAAAGGCAACAAAAAAAGCAGTCCGAGTTTTTTCGTCTGCTTTTTTGTAGTTCATTATTTATTTTTCTTTTTTTAAGCATTCTTTGAATATAATTTTCAAAAAATCTAATACACCACCAGAAGCCTGTATCGTTGCTACCATCAGATTATCTGGATCAATCTGATCAAAATCCATAGAATATCCAATTTTATTGGAAAGAAGTCTGAAAAATAACCGTTGGCATCTTCCATTTCCTTCTCTAAATGGATGTAAGTAATTTATACTATTATACAAGTCTGCTAATTCTTCAATTAATTCATCATAGGGCAAATCAGAAAAATAATTTGCTTTCTGCAAATACTTAAATATGTTCTCCCCTGTCTCTTGTATTTGTTCTGTAGAACAAAAGCTAGTCTGCTTTTTGCTAATATTTATTGTACGGACTGTTCCAGCCCATTCATAAATATCTTCGAAAAGTATTCTGTGCAAATCTTTATAAAATTCAAAATCAAAATCTGCATCCGATCTAAAAGATAATTCTATCTCTGCTGATTTTACTGAAACAATCATCGTTTCTATTTCATCCAAATGGTTTTGATTCTTAATGCCCAGTTTATTGATCAATACCGTTGTTCCAGGGTAGCAATCTTTTGTTGTTGATTCCACGCTATAACTAATATCAATCACTCCTGTACATTCGAATACTTCATATTGATTTCCGCAATACAATCCGCTAAACTTTTTCTTCCTGTCAGAACATCCATACATTGCGTTCTCATCTGTGGAGAGAAAGTATATCCTTCCATTCTTGCGGACATGGCTGCATTATCTAAGGATTTTTCCAATTTATTTTTGTATTCATCCGTCATATCAACAGCCTCCTCTGCACATTATGTTTGTTTCATTATACCACACATCTTGAAGATGCACGATAAATTTTGAAGGAATCCTAAATAATGATGCCACATCTACTGTAGATTGTTATTTTACGATTACATAACCGATAAAGGACTGTCTTACGATAAAGTCATCAAAAGCCAACACTTGCACTTTACCATCTTGATTGGGATTATAAGTGCCATTTCTCTGCATATTGCCCTCTGTGAAATATACTGTTTTAGGATTACCTTCTTCATCAAAGTCCACCCATTCCACAAACAATGCATGGCCTCTAAATACAGCAATACAACCTGCTTCGATGTCATATTTATTTGTTGTGCCATCTAAATCGGGAGATTTTCCACTCTGTGCTTTTTCAACCCATTTATCAACGCCATCTCCCCATAAAGGCTGCAAATTTAAACCTGTTGTTTCCATCAGTCTGCCTTCGGCATACCATGTACACTGACCAACATGACTTTCCGGATATAAAGTATATGGCTTTGTCAAATTATTCATATTCGCTTTACCATTACTCAAATATGCACCTTTATCTTCATCCTTCAGGATATTCGCCAGAATTTCACCCTCTTTGGGAGCAAACGTCATAACACCAGTTGCTTCGAATTTATCTTCTTTTTCAACCACGGGTTCTTTTTTTTCATCCTCGTCTACTACTTCTTCCTTATCAGGTTTTTCTATAGGCGTTTTGCCACCGCGAATGTCGTTAAAAATCTGCTGCAGATCTGTTGTTGTTTTCTTTACATCGATCACTTTTGTATCGTTGTTCCAAACAACTTCAATACCATTGTGTATGCTCATATAGGGAGCTTTTGCATATTCGCCTTTTGCCTCAAATTCAACTGTTTCCAGTGCAACATCCAGCTGAGTATCCGCTGCATTTGCAAAATCTGCCAGCTTAAAATAATATCTACCATTCAGTAAGAAACATTCTGCTTTTGAAACCCAACCGTCATAAATCAAATTCCCTTCTACTACTTTTACCTTCGCTGTCTGCTGCGTCAGTTTTTCAGGTGTTGCAGTAGATGTAGGTGCCTGGTAAGGGTGTACCATAATACCAGTATCACCATTTTGGATCGCACCTACTGCCATTCCTAAGTTATTTGTAATATCTCTGGCTCTTACATAGTTATAGCCATCGATATTATAACACTGAATCGTCTGCACCTTCCCATCGTTGAATCGAACCTGTGCATTATTTAAGGTTGCTGTTTTTGTATCAGAAGCACCATAAACTGTAATACCGCCAACTGCTGTCAACGCCATGAGCGCTGCCAATGCCGCTGTAGCCATTTTTTTCTTCTTCATTTCTTCTCAGCTCCTTTCTGTTCTATTACTCTGTATTTTATCACAGTCAAAATACCGAATTGGGGATTTGGAAAAAAATATTTTTTTCAGCCCTCCCCCACGGATTCATATAGGACAAAATAACGTACCATTTGCAATCGCCAAAAGCACCAATCTAAACACATACATAATAAGAATGAGAGCTAAAATCCCGAGCAATGCCATTGCTGCATCGGAAAAAGATGCTCCCTTTTCATCCGAGATTTTAATTTTTTCTCTCATTCAAATCCACCTTTCGTTTTTGGATAAGCAACAAATATATTATCTGATGTTCCCTTCTTATTGAACTGTACTGCCGGATGCAAGTGAAAATTCTGCTGGATTTCCTCCAACTCTTCTTCGGGAAATGTATCGTCAATCCGTAGATAGTATTCTGCCGTCATAAACGAATTCCGTTCATAATATATTTTCACTACAAACAATGCAGCAACACATAGCAGAAATATGATCATAGATCTATGGGAAATAAGCCTTGATGCCACCATTGACACAAATGTGTCTAACAGAAGAATCAACGACAATATCCCAATAATCACTTCCGCTGCAATTACGCAATACAGAAATCTATTTTTGCCTTCCAATTGTCCTTTGAACCGTTTCGCCAAGCGATAATCTATCACCTGACACCCTTGAAAAGAGTTCAAATAGTCTATGCCATTTATTTTCATGTTCTCTCTCTTCTCTTTTTCTCCATAGCAATCCAAGTACCATCTGCACCATATTCCTGCATTTTATACTTTTCTTTGATCCAATACTGATCAATTTCATCAACTATACCCGTGTACCGGATGATACAGCACTCTTGGAACTCTGCGACTTTTTTCTCTTTTGTAATTCTGGCAATTACATCCATCATCAGGATAAAAACGCCGAGTGCTATGTATTGCAGCAGTACTGATGTATGATCAATCTCATATCGAAGCATGGTATAGGCCTTTTCCAGTGTCAAACACATTAAAACGACCATCAGAAGCGTTGGAATATAAGAAAGAAAAAAATAAAGGAACTTGCCTTTCGCAGTCCCTTTGTGATATTCAATGACCTCACAGCCGTTGATATATTCGAAAAAATCTCTCATTGAAACACTTCCTTCCCAGACTTTGGTAAACGGTTTACCAAAGTCCCTACATATAGGCTGCCGGAATGGTCCATGACTTAGGAACCGATTCTTAAAATCGTAATGCTTAGTAAACGCTTCTGTCGAAAACATTATGCTGTTTCAGATCGTAGTTGGGTTTTGCTCTATCCAAGGATACCACCCTGTTTTCTTCGTCCCAGCCGACTTTATAGTTCAGTGCATTGCCGATCTGACGTAAGCCTACCATTAACGTTCCCTGGTACAAAAACGGCGGAACATCTGTAGGAATCGTCATACCATCATATTTCCACATGGTGTAGGAGCCAACTTCTATCACGATTGCACCATCGTTGATTTCAGCGATCATTTCTTCACTGTCCCAGCTCACTGTATAACCCAACTGTTCCACTACAAAACGCAGAGGAACAAATACTCTGCCATCAATAAGCAATGGCTGTGTATCTCTGGGTGTATATTTTTCACCATTAATCTTGATCGTGATAGGTTTCTTCTCATTTCTAACACGATGCTGATTCGCTGTAACAGTATTCACCAAAGGCTCATCGGACCACAATCTTGTTGTAGGTGTGGATGAAGAACCATATACAATATCAGAACCAAGGGGAGATGTACCGTTTTCGTAATATCCGTCAATAGTATAATCCCCATAGCTTTCTGTCTGGATCGTATCTGTGTAATTACCGTTATACAGCGTTTCCGTGGAGTAATCAGTATAGTCCGTAGAATAATCGTAGTAATTCCCGCTGGAATAACTGTCGTTATAGCTATTGGAAAAACTACTGCCACCGGAGTTGGCGAAATAATCCGCTTCACTGTCGAAATACTGTACCGAATACCCGTCATCGGCAAAAGCACATACTGGAGAAAATGCAAGAGAGCTTATCAACGCACCGAATAATGCGTAAAATCTAAATCCCTTTTTCATTTTTATTTCACCTTTTGCCTTCCCTGTTCTTTGTGAACATCTCTGTAAAACGATCGGCGTATTCGCCGAAAATAGCAAAATCGCCTTTGGCTTTCCGAACCCAGTCCTGAAAAGCCAAAACATTTTCTTTTACCCATAAAACGAAATAGAGGAATGTAAAAATGGCTGCCAAAATAACGAAAATGTTATTCTGCATCCAAAGCATAAGACCAACAGATATAGCCATCAACAACAGCAAACAATATCTCGTTTTCCATTTGCCAAAAACAATGCGTTTATCTTTCTGCATCCATTCCCCCCTCCTTTCTGGATAAAAAAAGAACTTTGGTAAATCATTGACCAAAGTTTTGTACCTACAATTATTTAATTGTTGCCAGTGAACACACCAATATAATCTGTATACCCAGAACCAGCATCGTGATAATCACCACTGTCCTGATGGAAAGAGCTATTTACCTTGCCGGTATAAACAGACCCATTAGATCTGCCGCTGTCGGATCCAACCTGAATCGCAGTCACTGCGATCCTGCTATTAGGAACCAAATGTTCACAGGTCACCAAAGTCAGACGGTTATCGCCATAATCTGTAAATACACCCCAATCCGTATCAGAGATAGCGCGCATATCAGTCACCTGATATGTACGAGTCACGCCATTTACAGTGTACTGGATCTGATCGCCAATATCGACATTCACCAGATATTTGAAGTGTGTGTTATTATGCCCTGCGATACCGACATTGCCGTCGAATACAGGAGTATTCTCAAAGTGTCCTGTCCCTTTAGACAGATCACTCAGCTCAACACTACCCATGACAGGCGCATTTTTCAGATTAATAGACGGGATGCTGATCGTACCGATAGAACCGGAGGGCTGTCTTGTTGTGTGAGACCCTGTATAGGTTGCAGGTGTATTTCCCACCTGTCGCTGAGCTGTCGTAACAATTTCAGCAAGGTTCGGATCTTCATCTAGGCTATCGGCATCTACATCAACCGGTGCCAGTTCCCCGTCCAGTGTTTGTCTGAATTCTTCCAGTTCGGGATCTAATTCTGCAGTTTTTTCGCCGTCTTTCTTTTCGTCTGTGGCTGTAACGATTGTATCATCGTTATCTGTAGGGACAAAACCACGCATCTGATACCCATAAAACACTACAGCAAAAATCAGGAATACCGCTACTGCACATGTGCCGATGCGGAAACCAAAGTGATTTCTCCACCAGTAACGTAACTTCCCACCGAAATCTTCAGGAATTTCTTCCATTGTTTCATCAGGATCGTACAGCTCAAGGTCTTCCTGCATTTTTTTCGCTTCGCGTTCGATCGCTTTTGCCTGGGCGTCATTCTGCGCCTGTGCGAAACGATCTTTCATCCCGCCCATGACTAATGCGGCTCTGCCGCCTTTTTTCACATTTTCTCCGGGCTCCTCCAGATCGTCAAAGTCTTCAAATTCATCAAAACCTTCCAGTATGTCGGGTAAATCGTTCATATCAACAATATCTGCACTCTGATGTTCTGTTGTGTCAGCTGCTTCCGCAGAAACAAAATCAGCAGAGGCAGCAGGAGGTTCATTATTCTCTTCCCCAACAAGGATGCCTTCCGGCTCAGCTGTGATATCTGCAGGTTCAACTTTTGTATCACTGATCCGCCCCTTTTTCAACTTGCCGAAATTAAAATCAAATGCGAAAAGGTCTAGTTTGATATTTTTTTTATTCAAGGCAGTTGAAATGATCAACAAAGAAAAAGCAGTCAGCATAATAAGTGCTAAAACAAGTGCGAATACGAGGATTGTAATTGGATTCATGTACACCCCTCCTTACTGCGTTGTTTCAGATTCAACGGAATCTTCACCGTCGATCAGTTCAACAGGGATCTCTTCCTTATTGACCGTAGCAACGACTTCCTCCGGATCTTCATTCACTTTTTTCCAAACTTTTACGGCTACATACATCAACGCACCTACAAACGCAAACAGTAACGCTACCAATGCACCGATCACTTTGCCCATCCAGCCGTTGCTATAGCCTGCAGAATACATACCCATCATATCAGATGCACCGGATAAAGCAAGTTTGCTATTTTCCTTCTGATACATAGAATTGATGTAATTCTGATAGTAAATGCCGCTGGCATTTGCAACCATAGAGTTTGGTTTATAGGTCACAACGTAGATATTTGTGGGGGAATTTTTTGCAAGAATCTTGCCCACATATGTAGCTGTGCCCTTATAATCCTTATCTTCTGTATATTTCGTGCCATAATAAGACACAGTCGCTCTCCAAGAAGACGCGACTGTATTATAGGTTCCGTATGCATTATTACCATTTGTTCCGCTGATGCCTGTTCCGGGATCACCCATGTTCTGCCATGTAACTTTACCCTGATAGTATGTGACACCGTTGGACTTCAGTGTCTGGGGGATCTTATCCTGATCCTTGATCGTCATATCATAGGTTTTTACAAAACTGGTACCGGAAGGGATCTTTTCGTCTTTGTTCAGCTCCGCCTTTACGGAGTTCGGGTCAAGGGTCAATACGCCTGTACCGTCTGGCTCATCGTATTCGAGTTCATCGGCGAATTTCTTCGCTTCTTCCTCGGTTTTTGCGATCTGTTCTTTTACCAGTTTCTTTTCTTCAAAGTTCTGGGGGTTCACAATGCTATCGATCGCATACTGCACATGATTTGTCGTGATCGTCGCCGGCGCTATATCTTTGATATCTGCGTTATATGGGATCACATATTTTTTCTCTATCGTTTGGATACCGAAATCATCGATATATGTCTCGGTCTCTTCACTGATAGCATAAGCAGATCCAACAATGGTCTGCCTGTTCGTGTCGTTGTTCTGGCTGTTTTCCTGGGTACTTTCCTGAACTACTTCACTGGGAGTGTCTTTATCCGCAGTCGCTTTATCTGTAGATGAAGTTGCTCCCTTGGTTTCGCCGGCAGATGTGTCATCTTTTATATCCGCCGCATCATCAGATGCTTGATCGCTCGATTCCTGTGCATATTCTGCAGCATCGACCTGCTCGACTTCCACATCTTCTACCGTTTCCAGTTGTGCGGGGATGTTCTGATTCATCTCGTCCGGCGTGGACGCTTCTTTATGACAGCCTGATACTGTGATGGAAGCTAAAATACATAAAACTAACGCCCTAGATAGATTCTTCTTCATACACCATCGTCATGGTTAAAAACCAATGACTTCCTCCTTTCCTTCAAAATTCCTTTTCGCAATTAAAAAAAGCAGTCTGAACAGAATTGGACGATTCGTTACAGATTGCTTTTATATGAGGTGTAAAACCTCATGTAAAACCATTGATAGGATATTGCTGCTCTTAAGAACTGTAAGGAGTAAACAGTTCCAGGGGAAGGAACACAATATCATTATGGTACTAGCCGATCAGCGTGCTGTCCTGCACAGCTGATATATAACAACTTAGCAGCCTTTTTCTTTTCGTTGAAGTTTTGTCTGCCACAACTTGAACAAATTCTTAGAAAAAAGGTTTTTGGACAATGCTAGTCGCTGGCCTTATTGCTTTCTATGACAAAGATGCAGCATTGGAATTGATGGTGTAAGAGATTCCTACGCTATCATCCGGATCATTTTCACCAATAAACGTATCCATAAAACAGTTCACGTTACTATTTCGATATGGAAAAGGGGTACATATCTTGAACTGCCCAGATCGAACCTCTGAGCGCTTCATCATTTTTATGATTTTTTAATTTACTCAATACGGAAATATAGAGTAAAGTGGAGATATAGTGAATTGCGTTTACTACCAATGGCCTTACATAAGGTTTTACATCTTTCAAATATTCTTTTTCGGACAAAAAAAGACCCCATCACAAGAAATACAGCAGTAAAACATCTACTGTTATCCATCTGAGTTCCTTACATTTGTGGGTTCCAGCCACCGTTTGGACATACGGAGCAATTACCTCCTTATTTTTCAATGCAAAAAGGACAGGGATATCTGCTCAGATAAATGATAACAATATACTGCGAAGCCAACACACGCATAGCCTCGGCCACATGGCGGAGGTGCTCCTATGTAGTCTGCATTTTGAAGCTGGATCTATGACCCAATCAAGTTAATGGCATGCTCCAATACAAATGTTTGCTAGTGCTTATTAGTGTTTAGTTGTTTCATTTTTTTACTTTTTAATTTCTTTTATTCTTTTCATTTGATTGTCGTGGCATACTTGGCCGTCGGGCCGGACATTCCCAACTTGAAACCAGATAAACACTTGATTTATCCGTTTCTGGCGCTTCATTAACACTAAAGGCTTTTTCTCTCTGATGAGTTATTCAGTTTCACTTTCCTTGGTTTCGGGAAATTTATCGCCTGTATGTTTACAATGAAATATTAACATTAATAATTTACATTTTCAACCTTTTTTCTTATGGAAACTTACATCAGGCCGTTCTTAACATAAAATTTAGTCATTTTGTACATAACAAAAAACAGCCGCCTTATATCAAGGCAGCTGCTTTCTATTTAGATTTTGTTTATACTTTTCAGATGGGCAAGTGTAAAATCATCAATACCCTTACCCATTTTAATGTCCCACTCAAGGA
Organism: Anaerotignum sp.; assembly: GCA_017442465.1. Lineage (GTDB taxonomy): Bacteria > Bacillota > Clostridia > Lachnospirales > Anaerotignaceae > Anaerotignum_A. Next base: position 68,071 of record JAFRZQ010000175.1, read on the forward strand.
CACTGCTCTGTAAACCGGCATCTTCTGCCATCCGTTGAACATTTTCAATCGCTTCCATTACTCGTTCGTTATAGACCCTGTCCATATCAAATGCAACACATACTTCTTTCACTCCATTTTTCTTGAAATATTCAAAGGTTTTTGGCATATCACGCAGACTTGTGATCCCTGTGACTGCAAGAAAACTTTTTTTACCGCCACACAAGAAGTAAGTCACATCTGCTTTCAACCCGCCTTCTGTCAGATACATGATATCACGCAGATCACCGATATGATGAGTAAAGTTCGTCATTGGTGTGCCGCCTTCTCTGTTTCCGCTTGAGAACCAGATATATCTTGGCTGTACAACGACCTTTGCCTTTGTCTTTCTAGGAATGTCCATTTCGAGAGAATATGTCAGAATCTTTTCTTCCCCCGCCTTGAAGTATAACTCCCAACGAATTTCTTTGGGCTGCACATGATCAAAGGACACATTATTGGAATCAGATTTCACCTTTGCACCATCAGGTATTTCATCTATAATCCGCAGATTGATAGGGAATGGATTATTATTTTTTACCTGAAGGGTATAGTCTACAGTGTCACTAAAAGAAACATCCTTATCCAATGTAATGTTTTCATCACCTTTGCGTCTGATCTGCAGACCCTGGATCTCCCCATCCATGTTACGAAATGGGATGAAAAACCCGTTTGCAAGCATCATGGAATACTTCCCATAACGCTTATAAAAACCAGGGATACCCTTTAAACAGAACTTTTCCGCCTGTAATGTTTCAACTATCTTCGGAATCTGTTCTTTCGTTGGACAGCTTTTGTACCCCAGCCATTCAATCTGTTCTTCTGTCAGCCCTCGTTTCATCAGACTGGCTTTATCGTCATCATCCAAGGTCAGCAGTTCCAGAAGCCTGCTATATACCGCATCACGGTCAGCCAAGGGTGCACGCTCTTCCTCATGCACCTTTGGCATAACCTGTTCGTAGGCTTTCCCTTCCGGAATATGTCCGTCTAAGAATGTAACGATATCAATATATCTTGCATCCGTTTGACCGGACAGTTCTTTATACAACGCCATAAATGTCAGCTGTTTGCTGCATTTACCGCTAAAGCAAGAAAAACCATTAACCCTTGGATCAGGATTGATGTATGCTTTCTTTCCGCCGCAAAAGGGACATCTGCTTAACTTGAGATTTCCCTTCGACGCACGAGAATACTCCATATCTGGATGGAAAGCATCAATGATTTCTTTTATGCTTCTGTATTCTTCCATTCAGGTCTACCCCCTATTTCTTTTCCATCAGAACTCATCCCAAATATAGTCGATATACCAGTTGATAGGATATTTCAACGTAGACAGAGGGATCTGTTTTGTTCTGGATGCTTCGATCACCGCATCTTTATGTTCGTTCATAAAGTCACCAAGCAGCACTACATTTTCCTTTTCGGCTTTATCATTCCAAAGGAAATTGTTATAGATTGGAATATTTTCGACATATTCCTTTGTTGTCTCTTTCATATTCTCATCTGCCCAGTTCAAAGCTGCGTTTTTCTCACGCACTTTTGTTAAGTGCTGCTGCCAATTCGCCGTCAGTTCTGCCTCGCTACGATAACCCCAGCTTCTCAGAACTTCCTGTTTATGAAGTTCTTTCTGATGATCACCTTCGATGTCGAAATCATCGTCCTCGGCAAAAGGATTATCCTCGGATTCTTCAAAGGAATACCCGACGAAATCCTCAGGGTCGCCCTCCCCTTCCGCTTCATTTTCATTTGTTTCAGGGAATGGAGGTTCTTCGGAGTCATCATCCATGTAGAAACCGTTTTTAAACGCTTCTTCCATCAGTTCACCGGGAATATCTTCCGCAACAGGTTCTGCCTCCTGCGTATCCTCTTTCGTTTCCTCTTCCTGCTCTGCAGGCTGTCCATCGGATACATCAGAAGTCACCGGCATATTTTCCTGTTCAACAGGTCCATCTTCAGACACAGGTTCTACGGATTCATTCTCTTTTGTTCCTGTCATATCCCCCTCCTGAAGCTGAACACTCTCAGATGCAGGCGCTGTTTCGGTAGGTTCTTCTTCCGTAACAGTTTCGGGCACAGGAGATTCTTTAGATTTTTTTCCGTTTTTTCTTCCCCTTTTTGGCTTTTCGGATTTTTCCGTATCCCCTTCTGCCACATCTTCGACTGTGACAGGTTCAGGATCAGGCTTTTTCTCCAATTCTTTCTGGATCATCTGATACATATATACGAATTTGATTTTCGCATTTACCAGCGGATCACCAGTATCAAGCACACCGTAATTCTGTGCGATCTCAGCAAGACGATTCGCCGCCATAGACGCGATCGGTTTACCCGCATCTGCTCCATATCCATTTGCACCATCAGGCAAAATCGTTACCAGAGCATCATCATATAACAACTTAGTCTGAGGATCATTGATGTCTAATGTCCCTTTATTGATGAAACTGTTATACAGTTTCAGGTGAGACTTTGCTACATCTTCATCCAAGCTGAAATCACCATTATGCCATGTAAACCCTGCGTAAGTCAGCGCTTTGCTTACTGCACGGCGTTCTGCAGCAGCAATATATCCAACTTCATCTGCTGCAGCTGCGCCATAACCAACAGAAAGCATTTTGCCGTCACAATCATAGACCTCGGCGCTGAATACACATAATTTATGTCTGGCAATGTCCTCCATCGTGCTTACCATCTGAGGCTTAATATAACCTTTTGCGTTCACACTGCGGAACCACAAGATTTTTACATCAGACGGCACGAAAGGTGCAGTATCCCCTTCGACCAGCAGATTGCTCCGATCAAGACCGGGAAAATGATTGACATTACTGAACATATCAAGATTTAACGTGGTTTTCTTTGTGTTTTCCATAGTTCGTATCTCCTTTTTTCTTTTTAACTTTGGTAAACCGTTTACCAAAGTGCATTCTTTTTCCCCTTTTTCTTTTTTTATTCAACAAATTCTTTACTCTTTAAATTCTTACGCATTCTGATTTTGCGTTTAGAAAAATAAAAACGCGCTGATTTATCGCCTACAGTCAGGAACTCTCCCATTCGATCAGACATAAACTGATTGCACATCAAAATTGCAGTGGATTCATCAATATCTTCCGGCAGTTGTGATTTAAAGGCAATGTTATAAGCCAGAATAAATCTCTGCAGATCAAAATTGACTGCCGTAGTGTCTGTCAGTGTTATATACTGCTTGGTAATAAAACTTTCCGAGGCATTATTCAGCTCAATACGCCCAGGCTTTTTATTCAGCCGCGCTTCACACAGAAGGAACAGTTCCATCGCCAATTCTTCTTTCGCTTCTTTTGCTTTTTGGGACTCAGCACTATGAAACTGCTGTTTTACGATAAGGTCGTTCATTTCATTAAAGATTTCGATCTCATCAGGGTTGTTCACCTGGTAAACAACATCCTTACCCGCACCATAAAACCGCTTAAACGCATTGGCTCTTACAGCAATAGACAGTTTTTCGAACTGACGCTTCATAGAAAGGAATTCTCTGTGTTCTACTAACTGCCAGAATTCAGCTTCCGCAGCGATCATCTGCTCTTCGACTTCCATATCTCTGGAGATATACACGATATAAAGTTCTTTGCGGATCAGATCCAGTCCAACAATAACGACCAAATCAATATCCAGCGTTGCCATGTAATGTCTCCCCTGATATTCATAGGATAACGGGCACTTACCCTTGATCCCCTTACAGAAATCAGTATTTTCCCATTCATCGGCGTACGTAACGGTTTTACATTCCATGATCGCTTTCATGCCATCGGGCAAAATCAGAATTCGATCGGTATTGGCAAGCATAAAAGGGTACTTTTCATGCTGATACATCGTTTTGTCGTTAATGACCTGAATAGATGGATGACGCTCCTGAAACATCTCTGCAACGAGATCCTCCAGTCGATTACCAATTTCCATGGTCACACGTGCTTTATCCGTCAGGACTTTTTCGTTTTTCGCCCCGATTTTTTCGTAGTACACATCAAAGGCTGATTTATACTCATTCAGCCCCAGAATAGCTCCAACATCGGAGCCACCAATACCTTTCTTGCGTTCTTTTCGCCATTCTTCTTTTGACAACTCAGTAATATCTGGAATAAATACTGTTGCCATATTTGACACCCCTTTTCATTCACTAAAAAAGAAGACCCATAAATGATGAAGTCTCCTTTTCCGTAGTCATTCTTTCATTTTTCGTAAGCGAAGATATAGCCGTTATAGTCACCGCCGAGAGGAAATAATCTGGCATAATACCGATATCGTTCCGATTCAATAATAAAACCAAACCAATCTTCTCTGCCTAACAAATGACCGCCATGGCTGTCAATATACTTTCGCATACTTACTCTGTTCTGCAGTGGTCCTTCCCGCAAAAGATCCATCATACGATAAAAATCCTGCTTAAAACACTCCGTATTGAGCATTTCATTAAACGGATGCCATGTATGCCAGAACTCTTCTCCAGATTTACCGAAGTCAAACCTTAAATAGCCAATATGCCCTTCACTCTTATACTCTGTTTCTGTACGAGCATAGAACATATTTGCTTCGTTCTCAGGCGCAGGACGCATACTATACCCACTTTTTCTCAGTGTTTCCATACAATATCTCCTTTCGTCTTAGAACGGCAGGTCGTCATCACCCAGCTCTTCATCCATGGGATAATATCCATCCATAGGATAATCCTCCTTTCCACCTTGGGATGGTGCAGACGTATTTTTCCCTACGGATCCATTAGTCGGTCGATCGCCTTTATTTCTGCCATAGGCAACATTATCCACGACCAAAACCAACTCGCTGTGCTTTTCTCCTGCATTGCTTCTCCATTCATTCGGCTCCCACTTGCCATCAACGATCAGCTGATCCCCTACATTCTTGTACTGCTCGAGGTTCTCAGCCTGTTTACCAACGATCCTAAGCTTGATGTACATAGGCTTTTCCTGTTTATCCTTCCGGCTATAATAATTCACCGCCAAAGTGACATTTGCAAGTGCAACTGTGCCACTTTTCTCAGACTTACTTTGAAGCCGTTTTACATCCATCTTAGCGATCCTTCCGCTAAAGGCTCCTGAGTTGTGATCTGCCATAAAAACCACTCCTTTTCTTTCTTTTTCCTCTTTTTTATAAATAAAAAAGACGCACATATAAACATGAACGTCTTCTCTATCTCAGAGTTATTAAGTTTTACATATAAACAAAAATAGTCAGCCTTTCTAAAAATAGACAGACTGACCCCATATACACACATAAAAAATTCACTTTTAATATAACACTCTATAACTTTATTGTCAAGGCACATAAAAAACAGACATCATAAATCCCTTCCGCAAACAACCTATCGAATTTGTAAATCATTGAAGTTAGAATCTCTTTTTGCTAAAATATCCCTAATCGATAGATTAATATTTGACAAGGAGAATTGAAATGAAGATTTTAAAAAGTGTTAAAAGCATTTTGGGTGTATTTTTAATACTCATTATGGTGACAGCATTATTATCTGCTTGTTCAGATAATTTGGAGGAGAACCACTCTGATAAAAACCAAATCGGATATGCGAAAGACCTGAAATCCAGTGGGATTACAGATCCCTATGTAAATCCCGATGTAAAATTTAGTAACTTGACTTCTGAAGAAGATCAATCAGAGCTCAGCAAGGATTTAGAAAAAGCGGGAATAAATGAATCATATATTAAAGATTATATTAACTACGTTAATATATACAATGAAACTGCGCCTAAATCAGTTTTGAATGGTTGGAACACTTTATATAAAGTAAATTACGACCCTTATGAGATAAACGACGTATGGGTGCAAAAAAGTTTTCAAATGCCTCTAAATTTTCATCCGTCATATATTGAGTGGGCATCATTTCAAACGAATCGCTGTCAAAAGCCAATGTCCACATAGATGTTTTTGGAAAATCGGTGTTGTTTAC